>DASQCX010000340.1:0-5060 GCA_035634455.1 Burkholderiaceae bacterium | reverse complement strand
GGATGGCGCCCTGGCCGGGCAGCACGATCCGGTCGGCCGCGTGGACCTCGTCGGCCCGCTGCGTGATGACGACGTCGACGCCCGTGCCCTCGGCGGCCTTGATCACGGCCTGGGACACCGACTTCAGGTTGCCCATGCCGTAGTCGACCACGGCCACCGTCGAGGTCATAGCGAACCCTTCGTCGACGGGATCACGCCCAGCGAGCGCGGGTCCAGCGCGAGCCCCATGCGCAGCGCGCGGCCGAAGGCCTTGAAGATGGTCTCGGCCTGGTGGTGCGCGTTGTGGCCCTTGAGGTTGTCGATGTGCAGCGACACGCCGGCGTGGTTCGAGAAGCCCTGGAAGAACTCGTAGGTCAGCTGGGTGTCGAACCCGCCGATCATGCCGGCCTTGAAATCGACGTCCATGAACAGGCCGGGGCGGCCGGAGAAGTCGATCACGACGCGCGACAGCGCCTCGTCCAGCGGCACGTACGCGTGGCCGTATCGGGTCAGGCCCTTCTTGTCGCCAACGGCCTGCGCCACCGCCTGGCCGAGCGTGATGCCCACGTCCTCGACGGTGTGGTGGCCGTCGATGTGCAGGTCGCCGACGGCATGGATGTCGAGGTCGATCAGGCCGTGGCGGGCGATCTGGTCGAGCATGTGGTCGAAGAAGCCGATGCCCGTCTGCAGCTTGGATACGCCGGTGCCGTCGAGATTGACGCTCACGCGGATCTGCGTTTCCTTGGTGTCGCGCTGGACGGTGGCGATGCGGGGGGCGGTCATGCGGTGGCTTCCAGGTCGTGCAGCGCGCCGTACAGGGCGGCCAGCGTCTGCGGGTTCTCTTCGGGCGTGCCGATGGTGATGCGGAGGCAATTGGCCAGCAGCGGATGCAGGCCCGACACGTTCTTGACCAGCACGCCGCGCGCGCGCATGCCCTCGAACACGCGCTTCGCGTCGGGCACGCGCGCGAGGATCATGTTGGCCTCGCTGGGGAACGGCTTCACGCCGGGCAGCGCCTGCAGCTCGCGCAGCAGCTTGTCGCGCTCTGCGCGGATCGTGGCGGCCTGCCGCGCGTACTCGTCCACGTGCTCCAGCGCGAACAGCGCCGTCTCGCAATTGAGCACGCTGATGTTGAACGGCGGGCGCAGCTTGTCGATCTCCGCGACCAGCGGCTTGCGGCCCATCAGGTAGCCGATGCGCACGCCGGCCAGGCCGAACTTGCTCATCGTGCGCATCAGCAGGACGTGCTCGTGGCGGCGCAGCCGCTCCAGCGAATCGCGCGCGGCGAACGGCTGGTAGGCCTCGTCGATCACCACCAGGCCGGGCGCGGCCTCGATGATCGCGTCGATGACGTCGTCGTCCCACAGGTTGGCCGTCGGGTTGTTCGGGTAGGCCAGGTACAGCAGCGCGGGCCGGTGCTCGCGCACGGCGGCCAGCATCGCGGGGCCGTCGAGCTCGAAGTCCGGCGTCAGCGGCACGCCGACGAACTTCAGGCCCTGCAGCTTGGCGGACATCTCGTACATCACGAAGCCGGGCAGCGGCGCCATGACGACGTTGCCCGGCACGTCGGCGGCCAGCGTCAGCAGGCTGATCAGCTCGTCGGAGCCGTTGCCCAGCATGATGTCGCAGCCCTCGGGCATGCGCGCATGCTTCGCGAGCTCGGCGCGCAGCACGTCGCCGCGCTCGGCCGGGTAGCGGTTCAGCGCGACCTCGGCGAGCCGCTCGCCGAGCGCCTTGCGCAGCGCCTCGGGCAGGCGGAACGGGTTCTCCATCGTGTCCACCTTCACGAAGCCGGCGCTGGGCTGGACGGCGTAGCCGTGCATGCCCTGGACGTCGGCGCGCAGGAAGCGGGACATGCGGTCGGACAGGGTCGTGTTCATGGCTCTTGGACAGTAAGCACCGGCGGCACGGAAGAATCGTTGTCCAGGATTGCCGGACCGACCAGGAAGGGATTCAGGATCTGCACGCTGTCGACGACCTGGCCGTGCTGCATATCCTCGGAAAGCAGGTAGCGGCATCCGAGCGTCTGGGCCGAAGCCACGATGAGCGCGTCCCGGTAATTGAAGCCGAAACGGCTTTCGACGGACCAGGCCGTCTCGACGGTGGCGTGGTCGATAGCCCATGGCTCCCACCGCTGGTAGCGGCGAACCTCGGCGCGGGCATCGCCGGCCTGCATCGGCGGCTTGATCTTGCGGGTGACGTTGGCGTAGAACTCGTTGAGCACCTGGTTGGAGAGGCGGCCGGCGCGACGGTCCCAGAGCGCCCGCAGCCAAGCCAACGCCTGCGCCTGCTTCTCGGGCTCACGCCCATCCTCGCTGTAGATCAGGACATTGGTGTCAACGAAAACCGCGGTCATAGGTTTCCTCGCGGGTAGGGTACTTGCCGTCGGATTTCCAAGTGCGTTCGCGGCTGAGCCAGTCGCGCATTGCGCGCTCGTATGCGTCATCGTGCCGCATCTTGTCTGCCAGCATCTCGCCGATCAGCCGCGACACGCTCGTGTTCCGACGGGCAGCTTCCATCCGCGCCCACTCGGCAACTGTGTCTTCCATCGTGACAGTGACGTTCTTCATCGCGGTACCCCTGGCAGAGTCGTGACACGAACTTCGTGTTCCACGATTTTCTTGTGACACGAACTTCGTGTCAAGCCTCGGCCGGACAGCGCTCAGGCCTTCTTCGGCAACCGCATCTCGGCCGCCCGCGCATGGCCCTGCAACCCTTCGCCATAGGCCAGCTCCGCCGCGATCGGCCCCAGGATGTGGGCACCCGCTTCGCTGACCTGGATCAGGCTGCTGCGCTTCTGGAAGTCATAGACGCCCAGCGGCGACGAGAAGCGCGCGGTGCCGGAAGTGGGCAGCACGTGGTTCGGGCCGGCGCAGTAGTCGCCCAGGCTCTCGCTGGTGTACGCGCCCAGGAAGATCGCGCCGGCGTGGCGCAGCAGCGGCTCCCAGCGCTCGGGCTGGCCGCTGCTCACCTCCAGGTGCTCGGGTGCGATGCGGTTGCTCAGCGCGCAGGCCTCGTCCATCGAGCGGGTCACGACGAGCGCGCCGCGTCCCTCGAGCGACGCGCGGATCACCGCCTCGCGCGGCATCTCCGCGATCAGGCGGTCGATGGACGCCTGCACCGCGGCGATGTACGCGGCGTCCGGGCACAGCAGGATGCTCTGCGCCAGTTCGTCGTGCTCGGCCTGGCTGAACAGGTCCATCGCGACCCAGTCGGCCGGCGTCGAGCCGTCGGCCAGCACCAGGATCTCGCTGGGGCCGGCGATCATGTCGATGCCGACCTGGCCGAACACGCGGCGCTTGGCGCTGGCGACGTAGGCGTTGCCGGGGCCGGTGATCTTGTCGACGGCGGGGATGGTGGCGGTGCCGTACGCCAGCGCGCCCACGGCCTGCGCGCCGCCGACCGTGAACGCGCGGTGCACGCCGGCCACGTACGCCGCGGCCAGCACCAGCGCGTTGCGCTCGCCGCGCGGCGTGGGCACGACCATGACGATCTCGGGCACGCCCGCGACGTGCGCGGGGATCGCGTTCATCAGCACGCTGGACGGATACGCCGCCTTGCCGCCCGGCACGTAGATGCCGACGCGGTCCAGCGGCGTCACCTTCTGGCCCAGCAGCGTGCCGTCCTCGTCGCGGTACTGCCAGCTGCGGCCGCAGGCCTCCAGCTGGCGCTCGTGGTAGCTGCGCACGCGGCGCGCGGCCGATTCGAGCGCGGCGCGCTGCGCGGGCGTGATCGCGTCGAACGCGGCCTGGAGCTCGTCGCGCGTGAGTTCCAGCGCGCCCACGCGCGCGGCGTCCAGCGAATCGAAGCGCCGGGTGTACTCCAGCACGGCGGCATCGCCGCGCGCCTTCACGTCGGCCAGGATCGCGGCGACGCGCTCCTCGATCGCGTGGTCCGCTTCCTCCGACCAATGGCGCAGCCTGGCGAACTCGGCTTCGAAGTCGGCGGCGGCGGTGTCGAGGTGGCGGATCTGGACCGGCATGGCGATGCTGCGGAGAGGGGTTACGAGGCGGTGGCGCCGATCGCGCCCGCGAAGGCGTCGATCAGCTTGCGGATGCGCTCGCGCTTGAGCTTGAGCGCTGCCTGGTTGACGACCAGGCGCGAGGAGATGTCCATGATGCGCTCGACCTCGACCAGCTTGTTGGCCTTGAGCGTCGAGCCGGTGGAGACGAGGTCGACGATCGCGTCGGCCAGGCCCGTCAGCGGCGCCAGCTCCATCGAGCCGTACAGCTTGATCAGGTCGACGTGCACGCCCTTGTCGGCGAAATGCTGGCGCGCGACGGCCGTGTACTTGGTGGCGACGCGGATGCGCGAGCCCTGCTTGACGGCGGCCTCGTAGTCGAAGTCGGCGCGCGTGGCCACGCTCATGCGGCAACGCGCGATGCGCAGGTCGAGCGGCTGGTAGAGGCCGCCCGCGCCGCCGGCCTCGGCGGCGTGCTCGATCAGCACGTCCTTGCCTGCCACGCCGAGGTCTGCGCCCCCGTGCTGCACATAGGTGGGTACGTCGGTGGCGCGCACCAGCACGACGCGCACGTCGGGCTGGTTCGTCGCCAGGATCAGCTTGCGGGTCTTCTCGGGATCCTCGGTCACCTCGATGCCGGCGGCGGCCAGCAGCGGCAAGGTCTCTTCGAAGATCCGGCCCTTGGACAGTGCGAGCGTCAGCATGTGGTGTTCACTTCACGCGTTCGATGTCGGCGCCCAGCTTCTGCAGCTTGGCTTCCATGCGGTCGTAGCCGCGGTCGAGGTGGTAGATGCGTTCGACGATGGTCTGGCCGTCGGCCACCAGGCCGGCGATCACGAGGCTGGCCGATGCGCGCAGGTCGGTGGCCATCACGCTGGCGCCGGACAGGCGCGGCACGCCGGTCACCACGGCCGTGTTGCCTTCGGCCGTGATGTTGGCGCCCAGACGGTTCAGCTCCTGCACGTGCATGAAGCGGTTTTCGAAGATCGTCTCGGTGATGCGCGCCGTGCCGTCGGCCACCGCATTGAGCGCCATGAATTGCGCCTGCATGTCGGTCGGGAACGCCGGATATTCGGACGTGCGGAAGCTCACGGCCTGAGGGCGCTGCGACATGGCCAGG
>DASQCX010000339.1:0-2841 GCA_035634455.1 Burkholderiaceae bacterium | reverse complement strand
CCGTTCGACCGCGACGGCCTGCAGAAGCTCGCCGATGCCAAGCTGACGGCTTTCGCGCTCGAGGCCGCGCCGCGCACCACGCGCGCGCAGAGCATGGACGTGCTGTCCTCGCAGGCCAACATCGCCGGCTACAAGGCCGTCATGATCGCGGCCGACAAGTACCAGCGCCTGTTCCCGATGCTGATGACGGCCGCCGGCACCATCAAGGCGGCACGCGTCGTCGTCCTCGGCGTGGGCGTCGCGGGCCTGCAGGCCATCGCCACGGCCAAGCGCCTGGGCGCGGTGATCGAGGCCACCGACGTGCGCCCCAGCGTCAAGGAGCAGGTCGAGTCCCTTGGCGCCAAGTTCATCGACGTGCCCTACGAGACGGCCGAGGAGAAGGAAGCCGCCGAGGGCGTCGGCGGCTATGCGCGTCCGATGCCGCAGTCGTGGCTGGATCGCCAGAAGGTCGAGGTCGCCAAGCGCGTGGCGCAGGCCGACGTCGTCGTCACGACCGCGCTCATCCCCGGCCGCGCGGCGCCGGTGCTGGTCTCCGAGGACATGGTCAAGGCCATGAAGCCGGGCTCGGTGATCGTCGACATCGCCGCCGGCCGCGGCCCCGCCGGCACCGACGGCAACTGCCCGTTGACCGAGGCCGGCCGCACGGTCGTCAAGCACGGCGTGACCATCGTCGGCGAGACCAACCTGCCGGCGCTGGTCGCGGCCGATTCGTCGTCGCTGTACGCGCGCAACGTGCTGGACTTCCTCAAGCTCGTCCTGAACAAGGAAGCGGCGTTCCACCTCGACCTGCAGGACGACATCGTCGCCGCGTGCCTGATGACGCACGATGGCGAGGTCAAGCGCGCATGAGCCTCGCGCGCGTCACGTGCCCGCGCGCGCGACGCCGCCAACGAATCCACCGCATCGAGGAGTCCCCATGGACATCGTCTCCCCCACGATCATCAACCTGATCATCTTCGTGCTGGCGATCTACGTCGGCTACCACGTGGTGTGGAACGTCACGCCGGCGCTGCACACGCCGCTGATGGCGGTGACCAACGCGATCTCGGCCATCGTGATCGTCGGCGCGATGCTGGCGGCCGCGCTCACCGAGGGCGCGTTCGCGAAGACCATGGGCGTGCTGGCCGTCGCGCTGGCCGCGGTCAACGTGTTCGGCGGCTTCCTGGTGACGCGGCGCATGCTGGAGATGTTCCGGAAGAAGGAGCGTCCGGCCGCGCCCAGGGACGAGAAGGCATGACGACGCTGGTGCCGCAGACGCCGCCGCGCAGCGCGTTCTGGCGCGTCGTGCAGTTCGTCGCGGGCGTCGCGCTGTTCCTGTACGCGCTGCGCCTGGTCGCGCCCATGCCCAACGACCGCGCCGGCTTCATCCTGCTGGTGGCGGTGCTGGCCGCGGGCTCGATGGCGCTGACGGATTCGATCGTCGGCCTGA
The DNA here is from genome assembly GCA_035634455.1 of Burkholderiaceae bacterium. Classification (GTDB taxonomy): domain Bacteria; phylum Pseudomonadota; class Gammaproteobacteria; order Burkholderiales; family Burkholderiaceae_C; genus Scleromatobacter. The sequence goes on along the minus strand of DASQCX010000339.1, from coordinate 1,412 downwards.
TCCTGGCCGTCTTCGACAAGATGCAAAAGAAGGGGAACGAATGAGCCTCAACCTCGTTACGCTGCTGTACCTGGTGGCCAGCGTCTGCTTCATCCAGGCGCTCAAGGGCCTGTCGCATCCCACGACCTCGATCCGCGGCAACGTGTTCGGCATGGTGGGCATGACCATCGCGGCCGTCACCACCGGCGCGCTGATCTGGAAGCTGGCCGGCACGCCGCTGGGCCTGAGCTGGGTGCTGCTGGGCCTGGTCGTCGGCGGCGGCTACGGCGCCTGGCGCGCGAAGACGGTCGAGATGACCAAGATGCCCGAGCTGGTGGCGTTCTTCCACAGCATGATCGGCCTGGCCGCGGTGTTCATCGCGATCGCCGCGGTCGCCGAACCCTCGGCGCTGGAACACGGACTGGCCAAGGGCGAGGCCATCCCCACGGGCAACCGGCTCGAGCTGTTCCTGGGCGCGGCCATCGGCGCCATCACGTTCAGCGGCTCGGTGATCGCGTTCGGCAAGCTGTCGGGCACCTACAAGTTCCGGCTGTTCAAGGGCGCGCCGGTGCAGTTCGAGGGCCAGCACTTCCTCAACCTGGCGCTGGGCGTGGCGATGCTCGCATGCGGCATCGCGTTCGTGGCGACGGAGAGCCCGGTCGCGTTCGGCCTCATGCTGGCGCTGAGCTTCGTGCTGGGGGTGCTGATCATCATCCCGATCGGCGGCGCCGACATGCCCGTCGTCGTGTCGATGCTGAACAGCTACTCGGGCTGGGCCGCGGCCGGCATCGGCTTCTCGCTGAACAACGCGATGCTGATCATCGCCGGCTCGCTGGTGGGCAGCTCGGGCGCGATCCTGAGCTACATCATGTGCAAGGCGATGAACCGCTCGTTCTTCAGCGTGATCCTGGGCGGCTTCGGCGCCGAACCGGGCTCCGCGGCGACCGGCGGCGGCGAGGCGCGGCCGGTCAAGAGCGGCAGCGCCGACGACGCCGCGTTCATCCTGGGCAACGCCGAGAGCGTGATCATCGTGCCGGGCTACGGCCTGGCGGTGGCGCGAGCTCAACACGCCGTCAAGGAGCTGGCGGCCAAGCTCACCGAGAAGGGCATCAGCGTCAAGTACGCCATCCACCCGGTGGCCGGCCGCATGCCGGGCCACATGAACGTGCTGCTGGCCGAGGCCGAGGTGCCGTACGACCAGGTGTTCGAGATGGAGGACATCAACGGCGAGTTCGGCCAGGCCGACGTCGCGATCATCCTGGGCGCCAACGACGTCGTGAACCCGGCGGCGCTGACCAAGGGCTCGCCGATCTACGGCATGCCCATCCTCGAGGCCTACAAGGCCAAGACCGTGATCGTGAACAAGCGCTCGATGGCCGCCGGCTACGCGGGTCTCGACAACGAGCTGTTCTACATGGACAAGACGATGATGG
>DASQCX010000338.1:0-2788 GCA_035634455.1 Burkholderiaceae bacterium | reverse complement strand
CGAAGTCGGGCGGCTGCTCGGCCGCCGTCTTGTCCGCGCTCGCCTGCGCCGTGATGATGAACCGCATGTCCTGCTCTCCGAAGGTCGGCTGTCGCCGGGTAAAGCCACGACGAACGAGCGCGGGCCGGATCGACAAGGCGCTGCGCCGGATCGGCTGCCGCGCCCCGCCCCTCACCGGCTCGCCGTCGACGCGGGCAGCGGCGGCATCGAGAGGAAGCGGTCGACGCGCTTGTTGGCCTTGTTGTCGACCGCCCATCTCCAGATGCCGGCGTTGTCGTAGACCCGCTGCGCCTCGACGCGGCATTCGGCCACCAGCGCCTTGTGGCGGGCGGCAGGCCAGTCCTTCTGCTGGGCGGTGGCGGCCTTGAGCATGTTGCTGCCGCGCGGGTCGCGCAGCCCCTTCAGGTAGGCCTCGCCGACGTAGGCGAAGCCCAGCCGGGTGACGTCGAGCAGCGCGGGCCGGATGTCCTTCTCGCCCGAGCGCGCGCGGGCGACGAGCGCCATCTGGTCGAACTGCAGCGCGGCGGCGCAGTCGGAGGCGCGCTGGTAGAAGGCCTCGTCCGCGGCGTCGTCCGCGCGCGCCGGCCCGGCCATCAGGCCGGCCAGCAGGGCCAAGGCAGTCGCGGCGATCGTGGATCGATTCGAGGCTTGCATCCATCCATCGTATCAACTCGCGGACCGCTGCGCGGCCAGCGCCCGGCCCCCTTGTCGTCGGGCGACCTGGCGCGGAAATTCGTAATGGAAGTTACAAATGTGCAATATGCACAGTTGCTCGACGGCACGCCCACGGGCCCCGCGATCGCCCAAAGAAAACGCCGCCCACCCGGCCCGGGCGGGCCTGGTGGACGGCGCGGACGCCTCGGCGAAGGATCAGAACGCGAAGTTCGCGCTCGCCGGAGCGCTGGCGGAGACCGCCACCGTCGCGGACTTCGAGACGCCGCCGGACGTCGCCTTGATCGTGTAGTTGCTGCCGGCCGTCGCGTCGGGCGTGAACGCGACGCTGGATGCCGCCGCGGCGTACGCGGCGACGACCGGCGCCGTGGCCGGCAGGATCAGCGCGTACGCGCCGGTGTCGGCGTCCGCGTTCGTCGTCAGGATGTCGACGACGTCGCCGTTGCCCAGGGTCTGCAGCGCGTCGACCGAGGCGTCGACCGGCGCGGTCGGCGTCGTGATCGTGCCCGTCACGGAGCCGGTGGCGGCCGCCGTGAAGTTGAAGGCCGTCGTCGACGAGTTCAGCAGCGTGACCGTCTGGTCGGCGACCGTCACCCCGGTGATCACGCCGGTGACGTGGCCCGAGGCGGCGACGACGAGGTCGTAGGTGCCGGGCGCGACGGGCTCGAGCGTGAACTTGCCGGTGGCGTCGGGCGTCGTGCCCTTGACGATGGCGCCGGCCTGCTGCACGGACACGAGCGTGCCGCCGTTGCCAAGGCTGGGGTCGAGATAGCCGGTGACGCCCGAGATATAGCTCGGGGTCACCGAGATCACGGGCTTGAGCAGGTACTTGCCGGAGTTGCCGGCGTGCACGACCGACTTGCAGGCGTTGAAGTCGAGCACGAAGTCCACCAGCTGGTTGGCGGCGATCGTGATGTCGGCGTTCATCTTCAGGCCGCTCTGCTGGGCGCTGGGCGTAGTCAGCGCCGTCTCGGCGCCGCCGGTGGGCACCACGGAGTTCGCCAGCGGGTTGCTGCTGTCGTTGGCGGCCAGCACCAGCCGGATCTGCGAGTAGTGGCCCGCGGACAGCGGCGTCTGGCCCAGCGTCGCCAGGGCGCCGTTGGTCAGGCTCAGCAGGTCGACGCGCATGGCGGGGCTGAGCGTGATGTCGGTCCAGCCGGCATCGGTGTCGGACGCCGTCGCGCTCTGGTTGACGCTGACCTTCTGGACGGTCACGTTGACGTGGTCGAAGCCGCAGGACGGCGCGTCCGTGAGGCTCACGCGCAGCGTGCCCTGCCCGGTCGACATGGTGGACGAATCGCTGCCGCCCCCACCGCAGGCGGACAGCAAGAGCGCGGCGGACGCCGCCACGGCGAATCGGACGAGTTGGAAGGTGGATTTCATGATCGTTCTCCTGGATGGTGGGCGCCGCGGATCCGCGAGGACCTCGGCGCTTGTCGTTCTGGCTTCATTCCCCTGAACCTGGCCGCATCAGCTTCGCGAAGGCGCACGGCACTTCGCACCGCTGCGAGGCGACGACCGTCAGGGTAGGAGCGGGAACATCCGGGAGAGGATCGATTCGTAACTTCCTGTAATTCAGCGCCGCTTCAGGGCGAGGCCGGGCGCTTCGGCTCCCACAGCTCGACCTTGTTGCCCTCCGGGTCGAGGATCCACGCGAAGCGCCCGTTCGCGTCGTCGTCGACCTGCTTCAGGACGGCGACGTCTTTCTCGCGCAAGCGCTTGACGAGCGCGTCCAGGTCGTCGACCGCGTAATTGATCATGAAATCGCCGGCGGACGGCGCGAAGTAGCTGCTGGACGCCGCGAACGCGGCCCAGGCCGCGGCCGGCGGATGGCGGGTCGCGTCGTAATGGAGCGCGGCGCCGCCCCAGGCCTGCACGGGCATGCCCAGCACGTCGCGATACCAGGCGGCCAGGGCCTTGGGGTCCTTCGCCTTGAAGAAGACGCCGCCGATGCCGGTGACGTGGCCCGGCGGCGGCTCGGGCGCGGCCGCGGCCTGGCCGGCCAGGACGAGCGTTCCCAGGCACAACGCGGCGATCGTTCGAATGGCCATCTGCGGGCTCCTTGCTGCGGGGATGTCGACGGGCCCGACTGTAGGGCCGAATCGCCGCCGCGTCG
>DASQCX010000337.1:0-4639 GCA_035634455.1 Burkholderiaceae bacterium | reverse complement strand
TCGGCCTTCATGTCGAAGAACGGCGGCTGCAGGATCGCGGCCGGGAACACGATCTCGTTCTTGGTCGGGTCGTAGTAGGCGTTGACCGTCTGCGGCGTCATGCCCCACTCGGTGCGGTCGACCTTGCCGCCGTTGCGCACGGCCTGGCGGTGGTACTCGAACTGCGAGGCGCGCACCGCGTTGCCGACCGGGTCGCCGGCTTTGACATCGAGGCCCGAGTAGTCGCGCCAGTTGTCGGGGTAGCCGATCTTCACGCCGTACTTCGCGAGCTTGGCGTGGGCTTCCTTCTTGGTGACGGGCGACATCCAGGTGAGGTTGTCGATCGAGGTCGAGTAGGTCTTGAGCAGGTTGTCGACCAGCTCCACCATGCGCGCCTTGTACGCCGGCGGGAAGTACTTGGTCACGTAGACCTGGCCGACGGCCTCGCCCATCGCGCCGTTGAGCGCGGCCACGCCACGCTGCCAGCGCGGCTTGTCCTGCTTCACGCCGTTGAGGGCGACGTCGTGGAACTGGTAGGAGGCGTCGCGGAAGCCGGCCGGCAGCACGCGCGCGGTGGCGTCGATCAGGCGCACGCGCATGTAGGCCTTCCAGACGTCCAGCGGCTGGTCCTTGATCAGCTTGGCCAGCGCCCAGGCGTAGTCGGGCTGCGCGATGGAGACGAACGCCGGGTTGGGCGGCAGGTCGGCGGCCTCGAAGTAGGCCTTCCAGTCGATGCCGGGCGCCTTGGCCGACAGCTCCTTGAGCGTCATCGGGTTGTAGGTCTTGACCGGGTCGCGGTTGGCCTCCTGCGACCACTGCAGCCTGGCCATCTTCGTCTCGAGCGCCATCACCGCCTTGGCGTTCATCACGGCGTTCTTGTCGCCGTCCAGCGCGAGGATCTTGTGCACGTACTCGACGTAGGCGTCGCGCGCCTTCGCGAAGCGCGCGTCGGTCTTGAGGTAGTAGTCGCGGTCGCCCAGGCCCAGGCCGCCCTGGCCGGCGCCGGCGGAGTAGACGGTCGGATCCTTGGCGTCGGGGCCGACGCCGATGTTCAGCGGCGCGTCGACGAACGCGACCCACTTGCCCATCAGCAGCACCAGGTCCTTCTTGTTCTTGACGGCGGCCAGCTGGGCCTGGAACGGCGCGAGCGGCCGGGTGCCGGCGGCGTCGATCGCCGCGGTGTCCATGTAGCTGTTGTAGTAGTCGCCGATCTTGGCGTCGACCGTGCCGGCCGCCTGCTGCTTCGAGGCGAGCTCCTCGATGATGCTCTTGACGCGCTGGTCGGACAGCTCGCGCAGCTGGTAGAAGGTGCCCCAGGCCGACTTGTCAGCCGGGATGTCCGTCTTCTGGATCCAGGTGCCGTTCATGGCCTTGAACAGGTCGTCCTGCGGACGCACGGCCGCGTCCATGCCGGACTTGTCGAGGCCGGACTCGGGTGCCGGCGGCACGCTGGCGACCGGCGCCACGACGGTGGCGGCCGAATCGGCCCCGATGGAGACTTGCGCGGCGAAGGCCAGCGACAGGGCGACCACGAGCGTGGCGGGGCGGAAGGGAGTCAAGGCGCGTCCTCGATGTTGTTGGCGATGAACGGCCGATCGCTGCGAGCGCCCTCGTGGGACGCGGACGCGACGGGCCGGCGATGCGGCACGCGCTGCAGAGCGCGCGGGCAGCAACGGATCAGTGTAGCGACAGGGATCGCCGCACCTTGCCAATGGTTCCCCTGACGGCCGGGGCACGCGCGCGCTTTGCGACGAACTGCAGCGCGGCGGCGTCGAAATACGACGGCCGCGCCGCACTCCTCAGGGTTGACCCGGGGGCTGGCGCCGCGCGGGCGCCCGCCACGGCACGGCTCGCGCCCGCTGCGGGGCGTCGAAGGCGGCGATCGCCGGCGCGAAACATTCGGTGACCAGCAGCGGCGCGCCGCGGCGCGTGAACACGGAGCAGCGCGCCCACACCTCGCGCCGGCCCCAGTCGGCGCCGGTCGCGTCGCGCCAGCGCCGGTGCACGGTCGCGGCGACGCCCGAGCCCGGCGCGAAGCGCGCGAACTCGAAGCGCGAGCGCTGCGCCGCCGGCAGGCCGAACAAAAGGTCGGCCAGCGCCCGGTTGCCGAGCCCGCGGATCGCCTTCCAGGTGCCGCGCGCGTGCACCGCCTGCAGCACCGAGCGCGCGTACACCACGGGCACGCCGTCGGCCAGCAGGATCACCTCGCGCCCGTGCGCGCCGGCGCCCGCCGGGCAGCCCAGCCGCTCGGCCTCGGCCGGCTGCAACCGCACCGGGCCCTGGCGCAGCACGCGCACCGTGAGCTGGCCGCTGACCGACGCGATGCGCGCGCTCAGCGAGCCATCGATCTGCAGCCAGGCGCGCACGCGGCGCGAGGACGGCATCGGCTGGATGCCGCTCTTCTCGACCAGGACCTGCTTCACAGCGCGAGGGCGCGCCCGATCAGGATCTTCTGGACTTCCGACGTGCCTTCGTAGATCTGGCACACGCGCACGTCGCGATAGATCCGCTCGACGGGGAAGTCGGTGGTGTAGCCGTAGCCGCCGAACACCTGGATCGCCGCGGAGCACACGCGCTCGGCCATCTCGCTGGCGAACAGCTTGGCCATCGCGGCCTCCTTCAGGCAGGGCAGGCCGGCGTCCTTCAGGCTGGCGGCGTGATGGATGAGCTGGCGCGCGGCCTCGATCTGGGTGGCCATGTCGGCCAGCTTGAACTGGATCGCCTGGTGCTCGAAGATGGGCACGCCGAACGCGACGCGCTCCTTGGCGTACGCCACCGCGGCCTCGAACGCCGCGCGCGCCATGCCCACCGACTGCGACGCGATGCCGATGCGCCCGCCTTCCAGGCCCGACAGCGCGATCTTCAGGCCCTGGCCTTCCTCGCCGATCAGGTTGGCCGCCGGGATGCGGCAGTTCTCGAACAGGATCTGCGCCGTGTCGCTGGCGTGCTGGCCCATCTTCTCCTCGACGCGCGCCACGACGTAGCCGGGCGTGTTCGTCGGCACGAGGAAGGCGCTGATGCCCTTCTTGCCGGCGGCCTTGTCGGTGACCGCCATCACGATCGCGAGGTCGCCGTTCTTGCCGCTGGTGATGAACTGCTTGACGCCGTTGAGCACGTACTCGTCGCCATCGCGCACGGCCGTCGTGCGCAGGCCGCCGGCCTCGGAGCCGACGTGCGGCTCGGTCAGGCAGAACGCGCCCAGCAGCTCGCCACGCGCCAGCGGCTTGAGGAAGCGTTCCTTCTGCGCGTCGCTGGCGAACGCCATCATGATGGTGTTCACCGGGCAGTTGGTGACGCTGATGATGGTGGACGTTGCGCCGCAGCCGGCCGCGATCTCCTCCAGGATCAGCGAGACGGACAGGTAGTCCAGCCCCGCGCCGTCCCACTCGGCGGGCACCGCGATGCCGTAGCAGCCGAGCTCGGCCAGGCCGCGCAGCTCCTCGCGCGGGAAGTGGCAGTCGCGATCCCACGCCGCGGCGTTGGGAGCGATGCGGTCGCGCACGTAGGCGCGGACGGCGTCCTGGACGGCGCGGTGGTCTTCGGAGAGGTGCATGGCGGTCTCGTCTTCAATCGTTGTTCGTCATTGTTGCGCCGCCCTGCCGCGGCGCGACGGGTTCTTCGCGGATCACCAGGCGAGCGGCGTCCCGTCGTAGTTCAGGAAGCTGCCGTTGCGTGCGCCGTCGAGCCCGGCGAGCGCGCGCCGCATGCCGGCGATGGATTCGGCGGCGTCGATGTCGGCGCCGGCGCCGCCCATGTCGGTGCGCACCCAGCCGGGGTGGAACGCGGCGCACAGCGCGCGGTCCGCCAGCGCGATGGACGCGTCCTTCATCACCGAGTTGACCGCGGCCTTGGAGGCGCGGTACAGCCAGCCCACCGTGCTGGCGCGCAGGCCGATCGAGCCCATGCGCGAGGACAGCACGCCGATGCGCGCGACCGGGCGGCCGGCTACCGGCGGCGCGAGCGCATCGGCGACCTGCGACAGCACGCGCATCGCGCCCAGCACGTTGGCGTGCATCACGGCATCGAAGTCGGCCCCGGTGGGCGGCTCCAGGCCGGTGCTGCGCGGGCCGTAGACGCCGGCGACGTGGAACACCGTGTCGAAGGCCTCGCCGTCGATCTGCCACGCCAGGCCCGAGGCGCTCGCGGCGTCGGCGACGTCCAGCTTCAGCGGCTTCGCGCCGAGCGCCGCGATCGCGGCCAGGCCGTCGTCGCTGCGCGCGGTGGCGGTGACGCGGGCGCCGTCGGCACGGTACTGGCGCACGAACTCGAGGCCGAGTCCGCGCGAGGCGCCGACGATCAGGACGTTGCGTGCGTTCGACGTGGACATCTCAGGTTCTTTCGAAAGGAAAACTCAACGCGCCGCGCGCTGCTGCCGCCACAGCGCCCGCGCGCCGACGGCCAGCAGGAACACGAGCATCAGCGCGTACAGCGCGAACTTGACCTGCGTGGCGAGGCTGGCCCACTGCACGAGCTGGGGCGACAGATCGTCGCGGGTGGACAGGATGGCGTACTGCAGCACGTTCTCGACGGTGTCGGCGACGGCCGCGAGCCACGGCCACATCGTGGCGCGCGCGGCGTCCAGCCGCAGCATCACCGCCGCGACCAGGCCGCACAGCAGCCACGGGAACACGACGTCGACCGCGCGGTAGGCCTCGTAGCC
>DASQCX010000336.1:0-4119 GCA_035634455.1 Burkholderiaceae bacterium | reverse complement strand
CGGCCTGCGACGACAGGCGCAGCAGCTCCACGTGCAGCTCGTGCGCGCGCGTCTGCGACTCCGACGCCTCGCGGCGCACCGACTGCAGGCGCTGGGCGGCGTCGGTGTAGGCGGCCTCGAGGCGCACCAGCGCGGCGCGCGCCTCGTCGGTGACGATGGCCTGCGCCTTGGATTCGCGCTCCAGGTGCTCGATCTCCTGCGCGCGGGCCAGCATGCCGGCCTGCTCGGAATCGGGCGCGTAGAACGCGACGGCGAATTGCGAGACGGCGTGGCCCTCGCGGGTCATGATGATCTCGCCGTGCGTGAGCTGGCCGCGCTGCGCGAGCGCGTCGTCCATCGACGTCGCCGTGTAGACGCCCTCGAGCCAGTCGTTGAGCAGCGCCTGCAGGCCGGCGTCGTTGAGCTTGAGCAGGTCGGACAGCCGCGGCAGCGTGCGGTGCGTGTTGGCGATCGCGTCGGCCGGCGTCGAGTAGAACGCCAGCTTGGCCGGCGGCGCGTCGCCGACGAAGGAACGCACCATGTCCAGCCTGCCGACCGACAGCGCGTTCAGGCGCTCGCGCAGCGCCGACTCCAGCGCCGTCTCCCAGCCGCTCTCGATGTGCACCTTGGTCCACAGGCCGGCCAGGCCGTCCAGGCCGTGCTTGGCCAGCCAGGGCTTGAGCTTGCCCTCGGTCTGCACCTTCTCCTGCAGCGCGCGCAGCGCCTCCAGGCGGGCGGTGAGGTCGGCCTGGCGCGCGGTGTCGCGGTTGAGCGTCTCGTGCTGCTGGCGGCGCTGCTCGTCGAGCAGCGGCACCGATTCGCTGGCCTCGTGCAGGCGCGCCTCGATCTCGTCCTTGGCCTCGTCGGCCTGCGCGCTGCGTGCTTTCAGGTCCTCCAGCTTCTGCAGGTCGGGCGTGACCAGCTGCTGGCGCTCGGCGGCCAGGCGCTCGCGGCGGGCGCGCAGCGCGCGGGCCTGCTCCTCGATGCTGCGGCTCTCGGCGGCCAGCACCTGGATCTGCTGCTGCACCTGCGTGACCTCGCCGCGCTGGCCGCTGGCGCGCGTCTGCGCCAGGCGCACGGCTTCCTCGAAGTCGGGCAGGCGCATCGCCTCTTCCTCGGCCTGGGCCGCGAGCAGCTCCGCCTGCTCGCCGGCGCCGGCGATCTGCTCGGCGTTCTGCTCCAGTTCGAGCTTGGCGTCGTCCTGGCGCGTGACCCACTGCGCGTTCTGCGCCTGCAGCTCGGCCAGGCGCTGCTCGGCGCGCTGGCGGCCCTCGACGACGTAGCGGATGCGCTCTTCCAGCCGGCTGACTTCGAGCTGCGCCTGCGCCAGCTCGCCCTGCGACACGTGCAGCCGATCCGACGACGCGTAGTGCGCGACGCGCACCTCCTCCAGCTGCGCCTCGACGTGGCGCAGGTCGGCCATGCGCGCTTCGAGCGCGTTGGTCGCCTCCAGCACGGCCAGCTTGACGCGCTCGGCCTCGGTCGACGCGTCGCGGTGCTTCAGGAACCACAGCTGGTGCAGCTTGGTGGTGCCCTGCTCCTGCAGCGTCTTGTACTTGGCGGCGACTTCGGCCTGGCGCTCCAGCTTCTCGAGGTTGGCGTTGAGCTCGCGCAGGATGTCGTCGACGCGCAGCAGGTTGTCGCGCGTGTCCTTGAGCCGGTTCTCCGTCTCGCGGCGGCGTTCCTTGTACTTGGACACGCCCGCGGCCTCTTCGAGGAACAGCCGCAGCTCTTCCGGCCGCGACTCGATGATGCGCGAGATCGTGCCCTGGCCGATGATGGCGTAGGCGCGCGGCCCCAGGCCCGTGCCCAGGAACACGTCCTGCACGTCGCGCCGGCGCACCGGCTGGTTGTTGATGAAGTAGCTGGATGCGCCCTCGCGCGTCAGCACGCGCTTGACGGCGATCTCGGCGAACTGGTTCCACGGGCCGCCGGCGCGGGCGGACTCGTTGTTGAAGACGAGCTCGACGCTGGCGCGCGCGGCCGGCTTGCGCGAGCCGGAGCCGTTGAAGATGACGTCCTGCATCGACTCGCCGCGCAGCTCGCTGGCCTTGCTCTCGCCCAGCACCCAGCGCACCGCGTCCATGATGTTGGACTTGCCGCAGCCGTTGGGCCCGACGACGCCGACGCGCTGGCCGGGCAGCTGGAAGTTGGTGGGATCCGCGAAGGACTTGAACCCGGAAAGCTTGATCGAATTGAGCCGCATGAACGGTGCTGCGCCTGCAGGGCACGTCGGGGAGCGGTGGTCAGTCCGCGCGCGGGGAGGCGCTCCCCGGCGCGGCTTTGATGTGCGCTAACGTGTTGATTTATATGAGTTTTCCTAGCATCGACCGGGCGCTTGCAAGCACCCCTGCGGACGCGGGAAAAGGCCCGGGATGATACCATCGCGCCCTCCCCCGGAAGGCCGCCGGCCGGTCTTCTCCCCCCACGAAAACACCCGTTGCCGCCTCCGGGCGCGACGCAGGCACCCATGGCCAAGAAGATCCCTGCCCCGACCCCGTCGAAGACCGCGCCCAAGGTGGCGAAGCCGGCCGCCAAGCCCGCCCTCCAGGTCGGCGCGCGCGAGATGCCGCCCAACCCGCCCACGGCGCCCAGCAAGGAGCTGCACGTGTTCGCCAACCCGTCCGCGGGCCGCGACTACGTCATCCAGTTCCAGATCCCCGAGTTCACCTGCCACTGCCCGCTGACCGGCCAGCCCGACTTCGCGCACTTCACGATCGACATGATCTGCGACAAGACGTGCATCGAGCTCAAGAGCCTGAAGATGTACATGTGGAGCTACCGCAACGAGGGCGCGTTCCACGAGAAGGTGACCAACACCATCCTCGACGACATCGTCGCCGCCACCGACCCGCGCTTCGTGCGCATCACCGCCAAGTGGTACGTGCGCGGCGGCATCTACACCAACGTCGTCGTCGAGCACCGCAAGAAGGGCTGGACGCCGGCGCCGCGCGTCGACCTGCCCGCCGCCAACCTCGGCACGGCCACCGGCCTGCTCTGAACGCCGCGATGCCCCGGTTCCCCGAAGACCCCGTCGTCGTCCGTCCGCCGTACCAGAAGTTCGACGTCTTCGTGCGCAGGAGCGAGATCGACGGCCACGGCGTGTTCGCGGCCGAGGTGATCCCGCCGCGCCTGAAGATCGGGGAGATCCGCGGCGAGGCGATCAGCTGCGCCGAGGGCCGGCGCCGGGCGAAGGCGCTGCGGCGGATCATGATCGTGGAGGTGTCGCCGCGCACGGCGATCGACGCGTCGAGGTCCACCGACCCGATGCGCTTCACGAACCACTCGTGCCAGGCCAACGCGCGCCTGGCCATCATCGCCGGCCGGATCGAGTTCTATTCGCTGCGCGCCATCGAGCCCGGCGAGGAGATCACGGTCGACTACGGCGCGACGCACCACGAGGGCAAGCTGCGCTGCCGCTGCGGCGCCCCCAACTGCATCGGCGCCTTGTAGCGCCGGCGGCCGATCAGAGCGGCATCTTCGCGACCGCGCGCAGCTGCTTGGCCAGCCGCTTCTTGTCGATGCTGGCGCCGGCCTGGGCGACCAGCAGCGCGTGCAGCTCGGGGATCGTGCCGGCGCGCGGGGCGCAGCGCATCAGGACGTCCGAGGCCACCTCGCCGAAATGCGCGGACAGCACCTTCATCGTGCGGCGCAGCGCCTCGGCCGGGATGCCCACGCCGTCGCCGGCCAGCGGCAGCGACAGGTCGGCCTGGTCGCCGTCGTCCGCGCCGCCGGGCAGCGGCGCGCGGTCGTGCATGGACATCGGCTGCGACACCGGCCGGGTGATCACGATGCCGCCGCGCTCCTCGACCGTGTCGTCCTTCGGGAAGGTCATCGGCTCGGACAGCGCCACGCTGGGCGGCGGCGCGCGGCGCGCGTAGGACACGGGCGCCGGGCCGGCGGCGGCGGCGTCGGCCGCGGCGCTCAGGGCCGCGGTGGCGGCCGCTGCGGCGGAGGCCACCGACGCGCGCCGGGTGCGCTCGACCTGGTTCTGCAGCGCGGCCGCGTAGCCCTCATCGTTGGGCACCAGGTCGGGCGCGACGTCGCTGTCGGGCCGCGGCGGCGCCGGCGGCCGGCCGTTGTGCGCCCACGGGTCGTGCGACGGCATGGACAGCACGCTGTCGGGGATGGCGATGGTCA
>DASQCX010000335.1:0-1979 GCA_035634455.1 Burkholderiaceae bacterium | reverse complement strand
CCACCATCACGCAGCAGGTCGCACGCAACTTCTTCCTGAGCCGGCGCCAGTCGTACTCGCGCAAGTTCGCCGAGGTGCTGCTCGCGCTCAAGATCGAGCGCGCGCTCACGAAGGACCAGATCCTCGAGCTGTACATGAACCAGATCTACCTGGGGCAGCACGCGTACGGCTTCGAGGCCGCCTCGCTCACCTACTTCGGCAAGCCGTCCAAGCAGCTCACCGCGGCCGAGGCCGCGATGCTGGCCGGCCTGCCCAAGAACCCGGGCGGCGCCGACCCGACCGACCACTTCGACAAGGCCAAGGCGCGCCAGCTGGTCGTGCTGCTGCGCATGCACGAGACGGGCGTCCTCAACGACGCGCAGTACGAGGAAGCCAAGAAGCAGCCGCTGAAGATCACCGGCCACTGGGCGCCGCCGGTCAGCGCCGAGTACCTGGCCGAGATGGTGCGCCAGCAGGTGGTGCAGCGCTTCGGCGAGGCCGCGTACTCGCAGGGCCTGAAGGTGACGACGTCGCTGGTCTCGGCCGACCAGGCCGCGGCGCAGGCCGCCGTGCGCAAGGGCGTGATCGACTTCGACCGCCGCCAGGCCTACCGCGGCCCGGAAGACAACGAGGACCTGCCCGACGGCGACGCCGACATCGACGCCGCCGCCGCGGCCGCCCTGCACGACCACCCGGACGACGACGACCTGCGCGTGGCCGTCGTCACGCACGCGAGCCCGAAGGAGGTCGTCGCGATCCTGGCCAGCGGCGAGACGCTGCACCTGACCGGCGACGCGCTGCGCGGCGTCGGCGCGGCGCTCCGGCCCAAGGCGGCCGAGGACCTGGCGATCACGCGCGGCGCCATCATCCGCGTGATGCGCACCGCGGGCGACGCAGGCACCAAGAGCGAGTGGCGCGTCGCGCAATGGCCGGACGTCGAGGGCGCGCTGGTGTCGCTCGACTCCAATACCGGCCAGATCCGCGCGCTGGTGGGCGGCTTCGACTTCTCGCACAGCCAGTTCAACCACGTGACCAGCGCCTGGCGCCAGCCGGGTTCCAGCTTCAAGCCCTTCATCTACTCGGCCGCGCTGGAACACGGCATCCAGCCCGCCACGCAGATCATGGACGCGCCGATCAGCATCGACGACGCGCTGACCGGCGGCAAGCACTGGGATCCGAAGGACGACGACGAGCCGCTGATGGGCCCGATCTCGCTGCGCGCCGCGCTGGCCAAGTCCAAGAACCTGGTCAGCATCCGCGTCGTCCAGAACCTGGGCATCAACACCGTGCGCAACTGGGCCGCGCAGTTCGGCTTCGCGCAGGACAAGCACCCCGACAACCTGACCGTCGCGCTCGGCGCCGGCAGCGTCACGCCGATGCAGGAGGCGCGCGCCTACGCCGCGTTCGCCAACGGCGGCTACGGCGTGATGCCGCGCTTCATCGAGAAGATCACCGACGCCCAGGGCAAGGTGCTGTTCGAGGCGCCCAAGCTGCCCGACACGCCGCCCGAGGACGCGCGCATCATCCCGGCGCGCAACGCCTTCGTGATGGCCAGCCTGCTCAACGAGGTGGCGCGCACCGGCACCGCCGCCAAGGCCCAGTCCACGCTCAAGCGCCCCGACCTCTACGGCAAGACCGGCACCACCAACGACGCCGTCGACACCTGGTTCGCAGGCTTCCAGCCGAAGATCACGACCGTGGTCTGGATGGGCCGCGACGACAACACCAGCCTGGGCAGCCGCGAGTTCGGCGCCACGCTGGCGCTGCCGATCTGGATCGACTACATGCGCCAGGCCCTCAAGGACGTGCCGGTGGCGACGCTCGCGACCCCGCCGGGCGTGCAGGACATCCAGGGCGACTGGCTCTACGACGAGTTCGCCGGCGGCGGCTACATCTCGTACCTGGGCATGGAGCCCGGCAACCCGCCGTCGGTGATGGTGGCCGGCGCGCCGCGCGACGCCGCGTCCCAGGCGGCCATCGACGCCACGCCGATGCAGCCG
>DASQCX010000334.1:0-5892 GCA_035634455.1 Burkholderiaceae bacterium | reverse complement strand
GGTCGATCAGGTAGCGCGACATGCTGGCCGCCAGCCCCGGCCCGCGGATCATCATGTGCACCTTCGCGGCGTGCGCCGACAGGAACACCGCCGCCTGCCCCGCCGAGTTGCCGCCGCCCACGAGCACGATCTCGCAGCCGGCGCACATCTTGGCCTCCAGGCCCGAGGCCCAGTACCAGACGCCGCGGCCCTCGAACTCCTCGATGCGGCCCAGCGCCGGCCGGCGGTAGCGCGCGCCGCTGGCGCACACCAGGCTGCGGCCGCGCAGCTGGCGGCCGTCGGCGAGGTGGATCGCGAAGACGCCCTCGCTCTCGGCGCGCGAGCAGTCCAACCGCATCACCTCGGCGGGGATGATCATCTTGGCGCCGAACTTCTGCGCCTGGATGAACGCGCGCCCGGCCAGCGCCTGGCCCGAGATGCCGGTCGGGAAGCCGAGATAGTTCTCGATGCGCGCGCTGGCGCCCGCCTGGCCGCCGAACGAGCGGCAGTCGATCACCGCCACGCGCAGCCCCTCGGACGCCGCGTAGACGGCGGTCGACAACCCGGCCGGCCCGGCGCCGACCACCAGCACGTCGAAGATGCGGTCGCACACGCGGTCGTCGATCATGCGCAGCGCGGTGGCCAGCTGGGTCTCGCTGGGGTCGACCAGCACGGTGCCGTCCGGCGTGACGGCCACCGCCTCGGCCCTGGACGCGCCGTACTGCACCAGCAGCTGCGCGGCGACGGGATCGGACTCGCCGGTGACGACGTGGTGCGGCTGGCCGTTGCGGCGCAGGAAGTTCTGCAGCCGCAGGATCGATGCCGAGCCCTCCGCGCCGATCAGCGTGGCGCCGCTCGCGCCGGCCTGGATCAGCGAGACCCGGCGCAGGATCAGCGCGCGCATGATGCGCTCGCCGAGGTCGGCCTCCGCGATGATCAGCGCGCGCAGCTGGTCGGGCACGACGAGGTAGCCCTCGACCTCGCCGACGGCCTTCGCGTCCACCAGCGACGCGCCGCCGTAAAGCGTGCCGGCCTCGGCCAGGAACTCGCCGGGAAAGTAGTCGTGGTAGGGCACGACGTGGCCCAGGCCGTCGCGCTGCACGACGTCGACCCGGCCCTTGACCAGCAGGAACAGCCCGCGCGACTTCCCGCCGGCCTGGATCAGGTACTCGCCGTCGGCGAACGAGCGCGGCTCGCCGAAGCGCTGCACGCGCTGGACGTCGACGGCGTCGAGCACCGGGAACATCTGGTACGCGCGGTTGGGGTCGGGCTGCTGGCCCGGTGCGGGGGCGACGAAGGTCGGCGGTTGGTCCACGGGCGGCTCCGGTCTGGCGCGCTGGCGGCGCGCGTACGCCCGACTGTCGCACGAGCCGGCGCGTCGTGCAGCGACCCGGCGCCGAAAGCCTTCAGGCCGTCGGCGACCCCGGCTCCGAGGGTGTTCCCTGAGCCGCGGCTCAGCCCCGGTTCAGACAAGCCGTCCGCCAGCGCGACTTTGCGATCCAGCAACGCGGCCGGTGTCAACATCGCCATCGACGCCGCCGTTCAACAGATTGCCCCGCCCCCGCCCGCCCGCGCCATGACCCTGCCGACCGCCCTCCCCCTGACGCGCCGCGGCGCGCTCGCCGCCGCCCTCGCCGCGATCGCCTGGCGCCCCGCCTTCGCCCTGGCCGACGCCGGCGCGGCGCAGGCCGAGGCGCTGCACGTGCTGAACCGCTTCGCGTTCGGCCCTGCGCCCGGGGAGCTCGATCGCGTCGCACAGATGGGCGCGCGTGCCTGGGTCGCTGAGCAGCTGCACCCCGAGCGCCTGCCCCTGCCCACGTGGCTCGCCGACCAGCTCGCCACGCTGCACACGCCGGGCCAAACGCAGCGCCAGCTGGTGCAGGGCTACCGCGACGCGCAGAAGGAGGCGCGCGAGGCCAGGTTGGCCGAGGCCGCGTCGCCGGACGGGACGAAGCCGCGCACCGAGGCCGCCGGCGAGCGCCGCCGCCAGGTCGCCGCCATCGCCTACGAGTCCGGCGAGGAACGGCTGCTGCAGGCGCTGAACAGCCCGCGCCAGCTGCAGGAGGTGCTGGTCGACTTCTGGTTCAACCACTTCAACGTGTTCCAGGGCAAGGGCCTGGACCGCGTGCTGGTCGAGAGCTACGAGCGCGAGGCGATCCGCCCGCACGTGCTGGGCCGCTTCCGCGCGATGCTGGGCGCCACCGCCAAGCACCCGGCGATGCTGTTCTATCTCGACAACTGGCTGTCGGTCGCGCCCGGCTACCAGCCGCGGCGCCGGCCCGGCGACGGCGGCACGGCCAAGGCGGGCGGCCTCAACGAGAACTACGCCCGCGAACTGATGGAGCTGCACACGCTGGGCGTGGACGGCGGCTACACGCAGCAGGACGTCACCGAGCTGGCGCGCATCCTCACGGGCTGGACGATGGCGCCGCAGGAACCGCGGCGGCGCCGCTTCGGCGCCCCCATGGACGCGTCGGCCAGCGGCCACGGCGACTCGATCTTCCGCTTCGACCCGGCGCGCCACGACGCCGGCAGCAAGACCTGGCTGCGCTACAACGTCACGCCCAACGGCCAGCTCGAAGGCGAGTTCGCGCTCGACGTGCTGGCGCAGCATCCGGCGACGGCCAGGCACATCGCCTCCAAGCTCGCGCGCCGCTTCGTGGCCGACGATCCGCCGCCGGCGCTGGTCGATCGCCTCGCGCAGCGCTTCCTCGCCACCGAGGGCGACCTGCGCGCGGTGATGCAGTCGCTGGCCGACAGCCCCGAGTTCCGTGAGACCCGGGCGACCAAGTTCAAGACGCCCTACCAGTACGTCGTCTCGGCGGTGCGCGCGACGGGCATCGTCACGACCAACGTCCGCCCGCTGATGGGCCAGCTGTCGCAGCTGGGCCAGCCGCTGTACGGCTGCCAGACGCCCGACGGCTGGCACGACGCCGAGGCCGACTGGCTCAACCCGAACGCGATCACGCAGCGCGTGAACTTCGCCACCGCGCTGGCGTCGGGCCGGCTGCCGCTGCAGCGCGTCGACGACCCGGACGCGCCGCCCGCCGGCGCCGGCCTGAAGGCGATGGAACGCCAGGCCGACCGCGCGGCGAACGCCGGCCAGCCGGTCGAAGGCTCGACGCCGCCGGTGGACGCGGCCGCGCTGCTGGCGACGCTGGGCCCGGCGATCTCCGACAGGACGCGCGCCGCCGTCGCCGACGCGCAGCCCGCGCTGCGCGCCGCGCTGGTGCTGGGCAGCCCCGACTTCATGCGCCGTTGAAGGACATCCTCATGCAACGCAGACACTTCCTGCAATCGGCGACGGCCGCCGGCCTCGCATGGACCGCGGTGGGCCGCACGGCTTTCGCCGCCACCGCCGCCGGCGGCAACGCGCCGCTGCCCGGCAACAAGCGACTGGTCGTCGTGTTCCTGCGTGGCGCCGTCGACGGTCTCAGCGTCGTCGCACCGTATGGCGAGGGGGCGTACTACCAGCAGCGCTCGACGATCGCGCTGGCGCGCCCCGGCCAGGACGGCGGCCTGCTGGACCTCGACGGCCACTTCGGCCTCAACCCCAACCTCGCGCCGCTGCTGCCGCTGTGGCAGTCGGGCAAGCTCGCGTTCGTGCACGCCTCGGGCTCGCCCGACCCGACGCGCTCGCACTTCGACGCGCAGGACTACATGGAGTCCGGCACGCCGGGCCGCAAGGGCACGGCCGACGGCTGGCTCAACCGGCTGCTGGGCGCCGAGCCGCCGGCCGCCGCGCCCGCGGGCGCGCGCGCGAGCGCCACCCGCGGCATCAGCGTCGGCGCGACGCTGCCGCGCATCTGGGCCGGCCCCAACCCGGTGGCCAACATCGCCAACGGCGCGCGCGCCACCAGGCCGACGCCGCTCGACCGGCCGCAGGTGAGCCAGGCCTTCGACGCGCTGTACGCGGGCGACGACGCGATGTCCCGGGCATACCGCGAGTCGCAGCAGTCGCGCGCCGAGGTCAACGCGGCGATGAGCCCCGCCGCGATGGACCGCGAGCAGATGGCCGCCAACAACGGCGCGCCGCTGCCCAACGGCTTCCCCGACGACGCCGCCCGCCTGGCGCAGCTGATGCGGCGCGACCCCGCCGTGCAGATCGCCTTCATGGCGCTCGGCGGCTGGGACACGCACGTCAACCAGGGCGGCGCCAAGGGCCAGCTCGCCAACCGCCTGCAGCCGCTGGGCCGCGGCCTGGCCGAGCTCGCGACGCGGCTCGGGCCCGTGTTCGACGACACCACCGTCCTCGTGATCTCCGAGTTCGGCCGCACCGCGCGCCAGAACGGCACCGGCGGCACCGACCACGGCCACGGCAACGTGATGTGGGCGCTCGGCGGCGGCATCGCCGGCGGCAAGGTCCACGGCCGCTGGCCGGGCGTCGACGCGCCGGCCCTGTACGAGGGCCGCGACCTCGCGGTCACCACCGACTTCCGCCAGGTGCTCGCGGGCGTGTGCACGAACGGCCTGCGGCTACCGGACAACCGGCTGGCCGCGGTGTTCCCGGGCTTCGACGGCGCGCCGCTGAACATCGTGCGCGGCTGATCGCCGCCGTCCGCGGCGCCGGCGGGAGCCGCGGCGCGCGACCGGCCCGTGAAATGCGGGTCGTTGCGCCGTTTCTTCGCCTCATCGAACCGCTCCGGTCCGCGCGAACATCCGTCCAGGTCCGCCTTGCACGGGCCTCCCAGGACGATCGCGGTGGCGCCAGGCGCCGGCCCCGTCGTGCCGCCGTCGCCAAGATCCCGGAGTCCGAATGAAACTGCGCCATCGCATCCTCGCCATCGTCGTGTCCGCCCTGCTGGGCGTCGTGCTGATCAGCATCGTCGGGCTGCAGGCGCTGCGGCAGAACCTGATCGAGGGCCGGCAGGAGCAGATCCTCAAGATCGCGCTGCTGTCCACCGGCATCATGGAGCGCTACCACCAGCTCGAAGCCAGCGGCGCCCTGACGCGCGAGCAGGCGCAGGCCAAGGCGATCGAGGCGATCTCCGGGCTGCACAACAAGGACGACTACGTCTTCGTGCGCACCACGGACAACCGCATGCTGGTGCACGGCGACCCCAAGCGCGTGGGCCAGATCGACAAGGGCTCGCCGACGTCCGACGGCCGCATGACCTCCGACATCTACGTGCAGGAACTCGCCAAGGCCGACCACGTCTTCATGACGGCCTTCGTGCCGCGCCCCGGCGACCCGACCCGCGTCCCGGTGGCCAAGCTGCTGGGCGCCATGCGCTACGCGCCGTGGGACTGGGTGGTGGGCACCGGCGTGTTCATCGACGACGTCGACGCCACCTTCCGCAGCTACGCGCTGCGCTTCCTGGCGATGGGCGGCGTCCTGCTGGCGGTGCTCGCCGTGCTCGGCACGCTGCTGACGCGCTCCATCCAGCGCCAGCTCGGCGGCGATCCGCAATACGCCGCGGAAGTGGTGAACCGCATCGCCGCGGGCGACCTCGGGCAGCCGGTCGTCGTCGACGGCCCGGCCACCAGCCTGCTGGCCTCGATGCAGCGCATGCAGGAAGGCCTGCGCGGCATCGTGCGCCGCGTGCGCGACGGCTCGGAATCGATCCAGTCGGCCAGCGCCGAGGTGGCCAACGGCAACCTCGACCTGTCCAACCGCACCGAGCAGGCCGCCGCCAGCCTGGAGCAGACGTCCGCGTCGATGCAGCAGCTCGCCGAGACCGTGCGCCACAGCGCCGACGCCGCGCAGCAGGCCAACCAGCTCGCCGTGAGCGCCTCCGACGTCGCGCGCCAGGGCGGCACCGTCGTCAAGCAGGTGGTCGCGACGATGGAGGAGATCAGCGCCTCCTCGCGCAAGATCAACGAGATCATCGCCGTCATCGACGGCATCGCCTTCCAGACCAACATCCTCGCGCTCAACGCCGCCGTCGAGGCGGCCCGCGCGGGCGAGCACGG
>DASQCX010000333.1:0-9021 GCA_035634455.1 Burkholderiaceae bacterium | reverse complement strand
CACGTCCGCCTTCAGCCGCACCGGCACGCCGGTGACCGCCGTGATGCGGTCGGCCATCGTGCGCAGGCTCACCTTGCCGCCGCTGGCGGCGTCGTCGAAGTTCAGGCGCACGGGTTCGGTGAAGATGCTGGGCAGACGCTCGCCGCTGCCCATCGGGACGCTGACCGAGCCGACCCAGGCGCTGCGCGCGCGACGCAGTACGGGATGCGCGGCCTGTTCCGCCGCGCGCCGATCGGCGTCCGCCGGCGACCCGGCAGCGACCGGCTCCTGTTGCGCCAACGTGCGCCGTGCGTGCAAGGACGACGTGCCGACGGTACCCTCGGCGTGATCGGCCAGGACGTGTTCCGTCACGCCCGGCTCCGCGCACCCGGCCAGGCCCGCGATCAACGACACGGCCACCGCCAGCGCGCACCAGTCCCGCGTTCGAACGAAGGCTCGCATCACGGCGCCTCGCACTCGCGCGCCTGCTCGCCCCGGCGCGTGACGCGCACGAGCGGCGGATCGTTCGCGTAGATGCAGGCCTCCAGCGGATAGTCGCTCTGGCGGATGCCCGCGGAGTCCAGCACCGTCTTCAAGGCCGTCTCGAACGTGCCTTCGATGGTGTCGGGCGCGCCGATCAGGAAGTTGCGCTGCGCGTCCCACTTCACGCGGACGCCCGCCAGCGCGCCCCAGCGCTGGAGGGTGCGCGCCAGCGTGATGTCCTGCACCAGCACGCTCCAGCGGCCGGGCAGCGCCGCGGAGGTCCCGGCCTGCACGTACGGGGCGACCGGCAACGCCGGCTCGGCGGCGCGTGCCGGGCCGGCCAGGCCGACCAGGGCCGCCGCAAGGACAGGAGCGAACAGATTCATGACGTCATCCCTCTTTCCAGACGATCGATCGCGCGCCGACGCGTCACTCGGACCCGAGGAAGCGCACGACATGGTCCGCGTCGACACGCACCCGCACCGGATAACCCCGCGCGCGCAGCCCGGCCTCGACCCGGCGCGCCGCGTCGACGAAGGACCTCGCCTCGACGCGCATCTGGCCATTGATCGGCGCGACCCAGTCCACGTCCCAGGCCAGTTCGTAGCCGCTGGCGCGCGCCCAGCGGCGCAGCGAGGTCGCGATGTCGCGATCCGCCGGCGTGATGTCGAACGCAGGCGCGGCTGCCAGCGACGCGCCGTCCGGGCCCGGCACGGCGCTGGTCCAGCGCAATGTCGACGCGTGGGGATGCGCGGCATCCGCCTCGTCGTCGGCCGCCGCGATGCGGATGTCGCGCACCGGCACGCCGCGCGCGAGCAAGGCGTTGCGCAAGGCCTCGGCGCGCAGCGTCGCCAGGGCGTCGCGTGCGCCGACGTCGTTGCGGCCGGTCGCCGTGATCGGGGTGTCGCGCCCGATGCGCAGCACGAGCACCGACAACGCTTGCAGGACCTCCGGCTTCAGCGTGGCGCTCCCGGGCGCGAAGACGACGGGCTGCTCGTGCCTGACGCGTCGCGGCGGGCCGTCGACGGGCGCGCCGTAGTCCACGCCGCTCGTGAGCCCGGCTCCGGCGGAGGCCAGCATCCGCGCGTCGTCGTCCTGCGGCGAGATCGTCTCCTCGCCGAGGACGGTATGGCCGCGCCGGACGCTGGCGCGCGAGGTGCCGAGCACGAGCGTGAACTCGGTGGCCGACGTGCGCGCCGTGAAGTACTGCCCCTCGGGCTGCAGCACCAGCAACGCCAGGTCGCGCCCCGCGAACACCGCGGGCATGGCCTGGCTGGGGCGCGTCTCGAAATAGATCTTGCCGCTACCGTCGTCGAACACCTGCGCCGGCCGCGCGGGCCTGTCGCCGCGGATGGCGTAGCCGAAGTCGTAGCGGCCGACGAAACGCAGGCCGGGCAGGCTCAGCGCGTTGCCGCCGACGGCCAGCAGCAGGGCGGCGCAGAAGGCGCGCACGAAGGCGGCACGGACGCGCAAGGATGGTGATGAATCGGCTCTCATGGTCGAGTCGATTCTGCGAGCGCGCCGGCGAACCGCCACGCGCCAAAGCACCGTGAAATCGCGCGATTTACGCGCCGCGCGGGTTAACGCGCAATCATCGGATCAGGGCGCGCGATTCAATGCTTCTCATGCGCCAACGCCTTCTCGATCCGCCGGTCCGGCACCAGCCAGATCAACGCCGCGACCAGGTAGATTACCTGCGCGAGGCCCGGCACGCAGAACGACGCCACGATGCCGGCCACGTACAGCGGCGGCGACAGCTTGCCCTTCCAGTCGTGGCCGAGCGCGCGCTTGAGCAGCCCGTTCTCGCCCTGCGCGCGCACGATCAGCGTCTGCAGGATCCACCACGCCACCGCCGCCATCAGCAGCGCCACGCCGTAGACGGCCGACGGCATCGGCGCGAAGTGGTTCTCGCCCATCCAGCCCGTGGTGAACGGGAACAGCGACAGCCAGAACAGCAGGTTCAGGTTGGCCCACAGCATGCCGCCGGTCACGGTGCTGGTGGCGTGCAGCAGGTGATGGTGGTTGTTCCAGTAGATGCCCACGTAGATGAAGCTGATCACGTAGCTGAGGAACACGGGCCACTGCTGGGCGAGCGCAGCCAGCGTGTCGCCGTGTGGCACCTTCAGCTCCAGCACCATGATCGTGATGATGATGGCCAGCACGCCATCGCTGAACGCCTCGAACCGCCCCTTGCCCATCGCCGCCTCCCGACGCCCCGTGCGCCGCGCGTCATTGTCGCAAACCGGTTCGCGGATCCGCGGCGCGGCCGTTCCGTCGAAGCTGGGGGGCGCGCGCCTTCGCGCATGATTTCGGGATGGTGGTCGCATCACTGCCATCGCAGGATTTGCACACGACGCATGCTCGACCACGGAGGCGACACCGACCACTGCGCGCAAGCGACCTTCGGGCAAGCCGATTGCCCGCATCAAACCCGATGGATCGTGAAATCGATCCGCGAATGAAGACTTGCCAGGGCTTGCAGGCGCGCCGTCGCGTGCCCGCAGGTTCACACTGGCTGCGAGAAATGGCGAATGCCGGGCCCCGTCGTCGGCGATGACGTCGCCCGATCCGTGATTCCATGAACCGATTCGATCCGTTCCGAAAGTCGACGCACGCGGCCGTGGCCGGTCCTGCGTCGCGGGCCGCCGTGGCGTTCACCGGCGACTTGTTCCCCCTCTCACCAAAAGCCCGCGCCCGCGCGTCGTCGCGCCTGGTGGCGGCGACATCATGAGCGGCTCGACAACGCCGGCGCGCCGCAGGGAGGGATCGTGATGCCCACGATGCGTCGTGCCGTCTTCCTCGATCGCGATCGCGTCCTGAACCGCGATCGCGGCCACGTCAGCCGGCCGGAGGAGTTCGAGTGGCTGCCTGGCGTGATGCATGCGCTGCGGGCGCTGCAGCGCGCGGGCTGGGGGCTGGTGGTCGTGACCAACCAGCCGGGCATCGCGCGCGGCCTGGTCGGCCCGGCTGAATACGCCAACCTCACCGCGTGGATGCGCAGCGAGCTCGCGCGGCACGGCATCGCGCTCGACGAGGTCTACCACTGCCCGCACCTGCCCGACGCGCCGCTGGCCGCCTGGCGCCGCCAGTGCGACTGCCGCAAGCCCGCGCCCGGCCTGCTGCGCCGCGCCGCGCGCGACCTGTCGCTCGACCTGGCGTCCTGCGTCATGGTGGGCGGCGACGCCTGCGACGTCCAGGCCGGCCGCGCCGCGGGCGTCGCGGCCTGCATCCGCATCGTCGACGCGATAGACCCCGCCGCCATCGCCGCCGCCGATCCGCCCGCCGACTACACCTGCACGCGCCTGGCCGAGGCGGCGCGGTGGCTGCTGGAGCACGAGCAGACGCGATCGGCCTGAGCGCCCCGACGACGGCGCCGTACGCCGTGCGCGACGCCCAGGATCGATCTCCTGTTGTCAGCGCAAAAAACTTTGCGCTAGAATGGCAGGCTTCGCGGTATCCCACTTGTGGGGCATTGCTGAAACGCCGGTGTAGCTCAGTTGGTAGAGCAGCTCATTCGTAATGAGAAGGTCGAGGGTTCGACTCCTTTCTCCGGCACCAATTCCTCCCGCTGAACCCCGTTCGGCGGAAACGACGAAGCCCGCCGCGTGCGGGCTTTTTCGTCGGCGGCTCCTGGTCAACCCGGGCCGCCCTTGCGCGAGACGCGCGATCGCCGCCAGCACGCAAGCCGCGCCGGCGATCCCTCACCGCGAGCCCCGGCCCGCACATCGGCGTCGACTACGCCAGCGGCGCCACGGGCGCGCGCAGCCGCTTGTTCAGCAACAGGAACAGCGCCTCGCGGCCGACCGCGGCGAGCACGAGCGCGTCGCCGGCGAGGTCGTGGCGGCCGGTGTCGCACCCCGCGGCGCCAAGCACGGATGCGGTCCGGAAGGCGAATTTCCGGCGTGCCGGGAAAAATGTTTTCCGCCTGCCCGATTCCGCAGCAGTTCGCTTGACATCCAGCATCCATGCGGCCTGGCGAGCACTTCCCCCGCTCGTCCCACAGAGTTGTCCACAGTTGTGGTGGATAGGGTCCGCGGCCCCGGCCCGCCTGGATTCCGGCACCGGATGTCAACGAAAAAATGTTTGCGCCGGGCTGCCCCATTCCGCGGCAGTTCGCTTGACACCCAGCATCCATGCGGCCTGGCGAGCACTTCCCCCGCCGGCCCCACAGAGTTGTCCACAGTTGCGGTGGACAGTTGGTCAACTGGACGGGAAAACCCTTCTTCTCGACCCTTGGCCCGATATCGCGAGGCGTACCTTGGGAACCCTGAGAGGCCGCCACCATGAACCACGCCACCAAGATCCCGCTGCTGATGGGCCAGCGCACGCCGGACATGTCGATCGCCTGGGAAGCCACGCCGTCGCTGCAGCACCTGGTCGTGCGTGCCGCCGAGAGCCCCCACGACGGCGCCGCGCCCACCTGGGCCGAGACGATGCCGGTGAGCCTCGAGGCCATGAGCGCGCCGGCGATCTTCCGCGAGCCGCTGGAGGGGCTGTCGGTGCGCGACATCGAGGAGCCCGACATCTTCAAGGTGTTCTTCGGCGACGCCCAGCCCACGTTGCGGCGCGGGGCCTGAACCGGCGGCCTTCAGGCGACGCGCGGGTCGAGCACGTCGCGCAGTGCGTCGCCGATCGCGCTCAGCGAATAGATCAGCAGGAACATCGCCGTCACGGTGCCGGCGAGCGGCGCCCAGGTGTCGTTGGTCAGGTCCTGCGCGGCGCCCGCGATCAGCAGGCCCCAGCTGGCGCCGTCCTGGATGCCCAGCCCCAGCCAGGTCAGGATCACCTCGCCCTTGATCGCCGCCAGCAGCACCAGCGTCGCGGTGACGATCGCCACGTGCACGACGTTGGGCAGGATCTCCGAGAACATGACGCGGCCCGCGCCCGCGCCGACGCTGCGCGCGGCCAGCACGTAGTCGCTGCCCTTGTGCCGCAGCACCTCGCCGCGCACCAGCCGCATGATGCCGACCCAGCTGGTGGCGGCGATCGCCACGCACATGGCCGCCAGTCCCTTGCCCATCGCGTACGAGATGGCGGTGATCAGCAGGATGTCGGGCACCGACACCACCACCGAGTAGACCCAGTTGATCGCCGCGTCGACCCAGCCGCCGAAGTAGCCCGCGGCCAGGCCCAGCGCGGTGCCGAAGGGCACGGCCAGCGCGCTGGTGGCCAGCGCGACGGTGACGGCCGTCTGCGCGCCGGCGAGCACGCGCCACAGCACGGAACGTCCGAGCAGGTCGGTGCCCAGCAGCATGGTCAGGTGCCAGCTCGGCAGCTCCTGGGCGCCGCCGACCGCGGCCTCGGCGTCGGGCAGCAGGTGCAGCCAGCCGCAGGTGGCGACCAGCAGGTACAGCGCCACCACGACCAGGCAGGCGCGGGTGTGCGGCCGGCGCCACAGCGCGGCCAGCGCCTCGCGGGCGGCCGAACGCGGCGCGGCGACGACGGGCACGGCGCTCATGGCAGCCGCACCCGCGGATCCGCGACCGCGTACAGCAGGTCGCTGAGCAGATTGAACACGACCAGCGCCAGCGCGCCCAGCACGGTGACGGCCTTGAGGACGGGCAGGTCGCCGCGCGACAGCGCGTCGATGGTCAGGTTGCCGATGCCCGGGATCGAGAAGAAGCGCTCCATCAGGAACGAGCCGAGGATCAGGAACGGGATCGTCGTGACGTTCTGCGTGATGATGGGGATCCAC
Source organism: Burkholderiaceae bacterium (assembly GCA_035634455.1). Classification (GTDB taxonomy): domain Bacteria; phylum Pseudomonadota; class Gammaproteobacteria; order Burkholderiales; family Burkholderiaceae_C; genus Scleromatobacter. The sequence goes on along the minus strand of DASQCX010000333.1, from coordinate 2,864 downwards.
GCGTTGGGCAGCACGTGGCGCAGCAGCACGCGGCCCTCGCTGGCCCCCTTGGCGCGCGCGGTGCGCACCCAGTCGGCGTTCATGTCGGCCAGGAACAGCGTGCGGTACAGGCGGATGTCCGGCCCCATCAGCAGCAGCAGCTGGATCAGCCACGGCAGCGCGAGGTACCTCGCCGCGGCCCAGCCGCCCTCGTAGCCGTTGATCGGGAACCAGCCGAGCTTGAACGCCAGCAGGTACTGCAGCGCCAGCACGTAGACCAGCGCCGACACGCTCATCGCCGCGATGAACAGCGCGCGCGCCGCCTTGTCGACGATGCCGTCGCGATGGCGCGCGATGAACAGCGCGATGGCGACGTTGACGATCGCGCCGAACACGAACGGCGGCACGGTCACCGACAGGCTCACCAGCGCGCCGGCCTCGAGCTGCGTGCCGAGATCCTCGCCCGTGATGAAGGAGTTGCCGTAGTCGAAGGTGGCGATCTGGCGCAGGAAGTCTAGGAACTGCAGCGGCAGCGGCTTGTCCAGCCCCCACTGGTGGCGCAGGTTGGCCATCGCCTCGGCCGTCGCGTGGTTGCCGAGCGCGGTGCGCACTGGGTCGGGGCCGAAGGCGTTGAACAGCAGGAACGTGAGCAGCGCCACGCCCAGCACGGTCGGGATCGCCTGCAGCAGGCGGCGGACGACGTACGTGCCCATCAGCGCGGCTCCTGCCCTGTCACTGCACGCCCTTCCTCTTGCGCGCCATGTCCACGCTCAGGTACATGTGCTCCTGCGCCAGCAGGTTGCGCTTGAAGTTGCCGACCCAGTTCTGCACGCTCTCGAACTTCAGCGGGTCGAACGTCACGATCATCGGCACGTCGTCGGCGATCAGCGCGTTCATCTTGCGCAGGTACGCGAGGCGCTCCGGGCCGTTGGCCATGAAGCGCGAGGCCTCGTAGGCCTTGTCGTAGGCCGGGTTCGCATAGCCCGTCCAGTTGCTGGCCGGCGGCGCGTTGCGCCCGTAGAGCAGCTGGTAGAAGTCCTCGGGGTCGGGATAGTCGGCCTCCCAGCCGAACGACGCCAGCTGGTAGTTGCCGTTCTCGGCCGCCTTCGTGAACGTCGGCTGGTCCATGAAGACACCCTTGGCCTGCACGCCGATCGCGGCCAGCTGCGCCTTGAGCAGGTCGAACTCGTTGTGCGCGGCGACGTGGGTCTGGAAGAAGCTGATCGTCAGCGGGGGCAGGCCCTTGCCGTCGGGATAGCCGGCCTGGGCCAGCAGCTTGCGCGCCTGCGCGAGGTCGTGCGGGCGGGCGACGGCGCCGGTCTCGCGCTCGTTGCCGGGCAGGTCGTACGGCACCAGGCTGTTCAGGCGGCGGCCGCGGCCGTTCCACAGCACGTCGATGATGGCCTGCGCGTCGAAGGCGGCGGCCAGCGCCTGGCGCAGCAGCTTGTTGCCGCCCAGCAGCGGGTCGCGCATGTTCACCAGCATGTAGTCGGTCTCGAGGCTGGGGACGTCGCTGATGGCGAACCTGCCAGCGAACTCGGGCGTCAGGCGGAAGGTGCCGTCGGGATTGCGCAGCACCATCTTCGAGAAGTTGGCGCGGTCCATCGGGCGCCAGTCGAGCTCGCCGCGCAGGAACTTCAGGGCCGCGGGCTGCTGCTCCTCGATCAGCGGCATCTCCAGCTCGTCGACCAGCGGCAGGCGCTTGCCGGCGTCCCTGAGCAGTCCCCTGGCCGCGTCGCCCGGCTCGCCGACCGACGGGTACGTGCGGTGGTAGTGCGGGTTGCGCACGAGCCGGATCACGCCCTTGCGATCGAGTTGCCGCGTGGCCATGAACGGCCCCGTGCCCACGGGGTTGAGCGCGAAGCGATCCTTGTAGAACTGCACTGCCTCGCGCGGCACGACGGACGTCGGCGCCATCGCCAGCGCATACAGGAACAGCGCGTTCGCGTGCGTCAGCCGGATCGTGAACGTGCGGGCGTCGACCTTGTGCAGGCCCGCGACGTCGCGCGACGTCAGGTCCGCGCCGGGCCCGGCCTTCACGGTCGCCGCGCGATAGTCGTCGAGCCCGACGACCGCGCCCTGCATCGCGAACCAGCTCTTCGAATTGATGTTGCCGTCGGCGTAGCGCTTGAGCGAGTACAGCACGTCGTCGCTCGTGAGCTCGCGTCCCTTGCCGCCCGGGAAGCACGGGCTGTCGATGAAGCGCACGCCCTGGCGCAGGTGGAACGTGAGCGTGAGCTGGTCGGGGGACAGCGTCGGCATCGCCTCCAGCAGGTCGGGCTCGAGCTTGTAGGGGCGTTCGAGGTACGCGTAGGCGACCAGCGTGCTGTAGACCTGCCGCAGCACCTGCTCCTCCGTCTGGCCGAAGCCGCGCGGCGGATCCAGCGACTCGAACTGCGTGATGCGCGGCACGGTCAGGACGGACTTCTCCTGCGCGTGCGCGGGCGTGACGAGCGCGCACGCGAGCGCCGCGAGCGCCGCGAGCGCGAGAGCCGACGCGATGGCCCGCATGCTCACGGCCCCCTCTTCTTGGCCGCCATGTCGACGCGCAGGAACTGCATCTCGGTGGTGAATACGTTGCGCTTGTAGTTGCTCACCCAGGGCTGCACGGTGTCCACGCGCAGCGACTCGCGCACCGGGATCAGCGGCACCTCGTCGCGGATGATGGCGTCGAGCGTCCTGAACAGCTCGTGGCGGCGCGGGCCGTCGGGCAGGGTGCGCGCGGCCTCGTAGGCCTGGTCGTAGGCGGCGTCGGCGAACGCGCCGAAGTTCGGGCCGGGCGCGACGTTGCGGCTGTAGAGCATCTGGTAGAAGTCCTCGGCGTCCGGGTAGTCGGCGTAGTAGCCGTAGCTGGCCAGCTGGAAGTTGCCCGCGTCCAGCGCCTT
>DASQCX010000332.1:0-2995 GCA_035634455.1 Burkholderiaceae bacterium | reverse complement strand
CCCGGCCACCTGGCGCACCAGGGCCGCATTGGAGGGCGCGAGCGTCTGGTTGTCGAGCCGCACGTTGTCCTCGAGGCCGGTGCGCACGTGGCCGCCGAGCTCGAGCGACCAGCGCGCGAGCGTGAGCTGGTCGCGGCCGATGCCGGCGCCGGTCCAGGTGGCGCCGGGCGCCAGGCGCTCGAGGGTGCGCACGTAGAACTCGAAGACCTCGCGGTCGACCGGCATCGCGTTCTTCACGCCCATCACGAACTGCACGTGCAGCGGCCCCTCGATGCGGCCGTCGCGCGCCATCGCCGCGGCCTGGAAGATCATCGACAGGTCGAAGGCCTCGATCTCGGGCTTGACGCCGTAGGTCTTCATCTCGCTGGCGAGCCAGTCGACGAGCTCCGGGGAGTTGTCGTAGACGCGCGTCGGGAAGTTCACCGAGCCGGTGGCGAGCGAGGCCATGTCGGGCCGCAGGTGCAGCATGCCGCCGCGCTCGCGGCCCGCACCCGAGCGGCCGCCTGTGGAGACCTGGGTGACGATCAGCGGGCAATGGCGGCGGATCCCGTCGAGCACCTGCGCGAAGCGCTCGGGCGCGGAGGTGGGCGTCTCGTCGTCGTTGCGCACGTGCAGGTGCACCAGCGTCGCGCCGGCCTCGTAGGCGGCGTGGGTGGACTCGACCTGCTCGGCCACCGTCACCGGCACCGCGGGGTTGTCCTTCTTGCGCGGCAGCGAGCCGGTGATCGCGACGGAAATGATGCAGGGCGTCGAGGCGGTCATTCGTTGTCTCCAGGGATCTGCGATTCGTTGCCGCGAAGCGTAAGGCCCGGGCCGCCGCCCGCCAATGGACAGAATCGGCGAACGATTGAACAATCGGAACATCCGGGGCGCGGCACACCGACATCCTGCCCGTCGAGGCGAGCGACGGGGCGGCAGCCGTGCGCGCATCCGTTGAGCATTTGGAACCTGCCATGGCCCTGCACCTGCCCACCTACCTGCTGTACGGCGAGGACGCCGGCCTGCCGCCCGAGGACGTCATGCACTCGGAGTCGATCGCCGAGCGCAGCGCCCTGCATTCCTGGGAGATCAAGCCGCACCGCCACGAGGCGCTGCTGCAGGTGTTCTGGTTCGAGAAGGGCGAGGTCGAGGTCCTGATCGACGGCCGGGCGCACGCGCTGCGCGCCCCCGGCGTGATCACCGTGATGCCGCTGGCCGTGCACGGCTTCCGCTGGACGAGCGACGTCAAGGGCATCGTCTTCACGATGCGCGAGTCGCACGTGCGCACGCTGCTGGCGCGCGACGAGAGCCTGCGCGAGCGGGTGCTGGCCTCGCGCTGCGTGCAGTTCGCGGCGGCGCATCGCAAGGCGGTCAAGGCGGCCGTCGAGGCCTTGCACGAGGAGCAGACGCAGCACGCGCCGTGGCGCGCCAGCGCGATCGACGCCGCGATGACGGCGCTGTTCGTCGCGCTCGGCCGCAGCCTGCCGGCGCCCGCGGCGGCGGCCGGCGTCGGCGACCGCTCGGTGGTGCACGTGCAGCGCTTCCGCGCGCTGGTCGACGAGCGCTTCCGCGACCAGCCGACGCTGGGCGAGTTCGCCGCCGAGATCGGCATCACGACGACGCAGCTCAACCGCGTCTGCCGCGCGGTGCTGGGCCATCCGGCGCTGGCGGTGCTGCACGCGCGCCTGTGCCTGGAGGCGCAGCGCGAGCTCGCGTACACCACGCTCAGCGTCAAGCACATCGCCTACAAGCTGGGCTTCAGCGACGCCGGCTACTTCACGCGCTTCTTCGAGCGCGAGACGGGCAACTCGCCGTCGGCCTGGCGTAAAGAGCAGCTTGCGCGGGCAGCAACGCTGCCATACTCGACGGCATGATCCTCGCGCGCCACGTTCCCGCCATCGCCGCCGTCCTGCTCGCCAGCGGCTGCGTCGTCGTGCCCGTGAACCGGGCGTCCTACGACGACGACTGCAAGGTCGCCACGCACCACATGGAGTTGACCACGGTGCAGTTGAAGGAGGTCTACGGCTGCAACGCGGGGCCCCAGCTGTTCCAGCCGTTCTGCGTGCTCGGCGCGGTGGGCCTGGCCACGGTCAGCACGGTGGTCTCGGGCTCGATCGTCGTGGTGGGCAATGCCGCCTACTGGACGGAGCGCCGCGCGGCCTGCGTCGCGCCCTCGCTCGGGCTCGGGCCCGCGGCCTGAGTCCGCTGGCCGACTCGTGCGCTGCGCCGCCACCGCCATCGCCGCCGGCCTGCTCGGCGCGGGCTGCGTGATCGTGCCCGTGCAGACGCAGGCCTACGATCCCGACTGCCAGGTCGTCACGCGCCACATCGAGCTGCAGCCCGTGGTGCTGGGCCAGATCCGCCAGTGCAGCGGGCAGGGCTGCGAGATGCTGGTGCTGGCCGGGCTGGGCGTGACGGCCGCCAGCGCCGTCGTCTCGGGCTCGATCGCCATCATCGGCAACGTGGCGTACTGGGCCGAGCGGCGCGCCAACTGTGCGCCGCCGCCCGCACCGGCTATCCCCGCGCCACCCCCGCCTGCGCCGACGACCGGGTCGACGGCACCGCCGTCGGCGTGAGCGCCGGCCAGCCCGGTCCGCCATGTCCACATGATTCGACTGCGACGCGGCTTCATCGGCATCGCGTTCATCGCATTGGCGGGCTGCGCGGCGCTCACACGGCTCGTCGAACGGCCGATCGGGCCGTGCGGCTTCGATGTCGAGACGCTGCAGTTCGCCGGCGGTCCTCTGGCGCAGGCGCGCTGCCTGCTGCGGCCGGTGGCGCAGGGCGGCGTGCTGTCCGTCCAGCCCGCGGCGTTGCCCGCCTCGCTGGCGGCGCTCGTCGGCCAGCCCGTGGGTGACCTGAAGCCGCGATTGCAGCGCTGGCTGGCGTCGCAGGGCATCGCCGACGCGGCCGTCGGCGGTCCGCTCGCCGCACCGCTCTCGCATGCCCGCGACGACGACCCCGCCGCGCCCGCCGCGCGCTACTTCGTGCTGCACGACACCAGCACGCCGTGGCT
>DASQCX010000331.1:0-2377 GCA_035634455.1 Burkholderiaceae bacterium | reverse complement strand
TGCCCCCAAGACCACTGGAGAACCTCATGAAGATCGCCCTCATCGGCGCCACCGGCTTCGTCGGCAGCGCCCTCGTCACGGAACTGCTGCGCCGCGGACACCAGGTCACCGCGCTGGTGCGCAACCCGACCAGGCTGGAAGCCCGCCCCAACCTGGTCGCCAAGGCGCTGGACGCCTACGACGCGGACGCCGTCGCCGCCGCCGTCAAGGGCCAGGACGCCGTCATCTCGGCCTTCAACCCGGGCTGGGACGATCCCGCGCTGTACGACCGCTTCATGCAGGGCAGCCAGGCCATCGTCGCGGGCGTCGAGCGCTCGGGCGTCAAGCGCCTGCTGGTGGTCGGCGGCGCCGGCAGCCTGTTCGTCGCGCCCGGCGTGCAGCTGGTGGACACGCCGGAGTTCACGGGCCACGTCCCGCCCAAGATCGTCCCCGGCGCCAAGGCCGCGCGCGACGCGCTGACCGCGATGCGCGGCAACACGGTGCTGGACTGGACCTTCATCAGCCCGCCGGCCATGCTGGCCCCGGGCGAGCGCACCGGCAAGTACCGCGTCGGCGGCGAGGAGCTGCTGATGGCAGGCGCCGCGCCGGCCGGCATCTCGGTGGCCGACCTGGCCGTCGCGATCGCCGACGAGATCGAGGCGCCGCACCACGTGCGCGCCCGCTTCACGGTCGCGACCGCCTGATCCGGCGTCCTGCAGAAGCGAAAAGGCGGCACGCGCGAGCGTCGCCGCCTTTTTCGTGGGCACCGTCGCTTCAGGGGTGGCCGGCCTGCGCCTGGTGCCGGCGCGCGACTTCCGCGCTGACGCGGGCCACCGTCGCGACCCGGGCGGCGTCCACGGGCGCCGCGCACGGAAACGCCACCTGGCGCTGCCGCCGCCCGACGCCTTCCAGCGGGCCCAGCGTCGCCTCGACGTCGCTGCCGTTGAAGACCAGCAGGTTGACCTGGTTGCGCGCCGGCGCGATCGCCAGCAGCGGCTCGCCGTTCATCGACAGCAGCAGGTTGCCCTGGCGCACGGTCTCGGTGAGCTCGGACACGGTCGCGCGGATCGCCTTGTGGATCGCCTGCGCCACGGGCATCTCGGCCGGCGGCAGGAAGTCGAACCAGGCCGCAACCAGCGAGCGGGTCTGCTGCGCCTTACGCATGGGACGGCGTCACTGGGCCGCCGCGCCGGCCGCCTGGCGCCGGTGGTAGATCTGGAACAGCTCCAGCGCCAGCCGGCGCAGGTTCTCGTCGCTGGTCGCGTGGGCCGCGGCGATGCGTTCGTAGGCGTACAGCTTGTCGTAGCACAGCCGCGCGAGGTGCACGGTCTGGCCCTCGTGCGCCATCATCGTCTTGAAGCGCAGCAGCGCCCCGATGCCCAGCTCCTCCGCCTGCATGTGCGTGGTGCTGAAGCCGGCGACCTGGGAGCGCGGGACGCGCGGCGCGCACGCGGCCAGGGCGGCGTCGAACGGCAGGAAGTCGTTCGGCGTCTGCTGGAGTTCGTTGATCTTGGGCACTGGGGTCATGGCGTCCACCTCCGGGCTGCGGATTCCCGGTGAAGCTGGAAATCCACGGCTCGATGGTGCGGCACCCGCCCGGACGCCGATCCGTGAAAAAGGCCGCACGGATGCGGCCTATTCGACGCCTCGCCGGTTCAGACGTCCCCGGGCGGCGACGGCGGTTCGCCCGGCTGGCGGCTGTCGCGGATGAACTGCTCGAGCCGCGCCGACCAGGTCGGCGACTCGGTTTCCAGCTCCGACAGCGCGTGCACCTCGATGCCGGCGTCCCTGAGCATCTTGTTGGCCGCGGCGATGGCGGCCACCTGGTGCGGCTTCTGTTCGAGATAGACCACGCGCTGGATGCCCACCTGGATGATGGACTGCACGCAGCGCGGGCACGGGAACTGGGTGGCGTAGATCGTGCCGCCGGTCAGCGGCAGCACCACGCAGTTGAGGATGGCGTTGACCTCGGCGTGAACGATGTAGCTGTGGCGCGAGTGCAGCGGGTCGGCGTCGTCGTCGGCCCAGTAGGCCGGGTCGTCGTCGTCGCAGCCGCGCGGCAGGCCGTTGTAGCCGACGCCCAGGATCTTGTAGTCGGCGCTGGCGATGCAGGCGCCGTTGCGCTTGCGGGCGTCCTTGGAACGCGCGGCTGCCAGCAGCGCCACGCCCATGAACATCGAATGCCAATCCAGCAGGGACTTGTTTTCCATCGTCGCGATCACTTGATTCGGGTAGGCGCGGGGCGCCGGACGCCAGTTTAGGGCGAACCCGGCCATGGGCCCCCCGCGCGCATCGGCGAGAATCGGGGCGGAAGACGCGCGCTGTTCCACTTTTGACAGCCGGCATGGCGCGTGCTCCACTACGATTGCATCTGCGGTCGGGCAGGGGCGCCCGCGAG
>DASQCX010000330.1:0-2534 GCA_035634455.1 Burkholderiaceae bacterium | reverse complement strand
GGCAGCAGGTTGCCGGCGACCAGGCCGATCGCGATGGCCAGCGTCAGCGCGGACAGCCCGTGCGACTGCAGCCAGGCCCCGCGGGCGGCGGCGGTCGCCGCGGTCGCGACGGCGGCGGCCAGCAGCAGGCCGGGCGCCATGCGCAGGGTGGCGGACGGGGCGCGGAACGAACGGGTGGCGGCGGTCATGACGGGGACTCGGTGCGGGACGATGGGCGCACTTTGCGCGTTCGCCGTCTATCCGTAAAACGGATTGATTTCGTTGAATCTAGCTAATTAACAGGTAGACTGCCGGGCATGCGGATCACCCTGCGCCAGCTGGCCGTCTTCGCCGCGGTCGCCGACGCCGGCAGCACGACGGCCGCCGCCGGCCGCATCGCGCTGTCGCAGTCGGCCACCAGCGCCGCGCTCAACGAGCTCGAGGCCGTGCTCGAGGCGCGGCTGTTCGACCGCGTCGGCACGCGGCTGGTGCTCAACGACACCGGCCGCGGCGTGCTGCCGCAGGCGCGCGCCGTGCTGGACGGCGCGGCGGGCATCGAGCGCGACTTCGGCATCGCCGCCGGCGCCCGCGACGCGGCCGCGCCATCGCTGCTGCGCGTGGGCGCGAGCACGACGATCGGCAACTACCTGCTGCCCACGCTGATCGCAGACTGGCGGCGCAAGCGGCCCGAGGCGCACGTCGACGTGGCGATCGCCAACACCGCCGCCGTCGCCGCCGCGGTGGCGCGCATGGAGGTCGACATCGGCCTGATCGAGGGGCCCTGCCACGAGCCCGAGGTCGTCGCGCGGCCCTGGCGCGAGGAGGAGCTCGTGATCGCCTGCGCGCCGTTGCATCCGCTGCTGGGCGGCGACCCGGCGCGCAAGCTCGACGTCGCGGCGCTGCGCCGGGCCGCGTGGCTGCTGCGCGAACCGGGCTCGGGCACGCGCGAGGCGGTGGAGCAGGCGCTGCAGCCGCACCTGCACCAGCTGCGCGAAGGCCTGCGCTTCGGCGGCACCGAGGCCATCAAGCAGGCCGCGGTCGAGGGGCTGGGCTTCACCTGCCTGTCGTTGTTCGCGGTGCAGGACCTGATCGCCCTCGGCCGCCTCGTGCGCGTGCGCACGACGCTGCCGCGCCTGGTGCGGCGCTTCTGGCTGATCCACCATGGCCGCAAGCAGTTCTCGCGCGGCCTCGCGGCCTTCGTCGACTTCTGCGAGCGAAGTCGCGAGCGGGGTTGACGGCGCCGAGGTATCGTCGCGGTCGACTCAACGAAGGAGGACCGCGCATGACTCGCCCCGTCGACGACGACCGCTTCGAACTGTTCGCCTTCTGGCGCACCTCCGCCGCCTTCCGCGTGCGGGTCGCGTTCAACCTCAAGGGCGTGAGGCCGCGCGAGACCTTCGTCGACATGGACGCCGGCGAGCAGCACGGGCCGGCCTACCGCCGCATCAGCCCGCTGGGCGGCATCCCCGCGCTGATCGACCACGGCCCCGGCCAGCCGCCGGTGCCGCTGACGCAGTCGCTGGCCATCCTCGAGTTCCTCGACGAGCTCTACCCGCAGCCGCCGCTGCTGCCTGCCGACGCGCACGGCCGCGCTCGCGTGCGCTCGATCGCGCAGATGCTCGCGGCCGACACCCATCCGCTGATCACGCCGCGCGTGCGCCAGTACCTGGCCACCGTCGGCGGCTTCGATGCCGATGCCGTGCGCGCCTGGCTGGCGCACTGGCTGGACACAGGCCTGCGCGCCGTCGAACAGCGCCTGGCCACCGAGCCCGGCACCGGCCGCTTCTGCCACGGCGACCAGCCCACGATGGCCGACATCTGCCTGGCCAGCCTGTTCATGGTGACGCGCGTGCTCAAGATCGACGTCGACGGCATCCCGACCGCCACGCGCATCGTCGACGAGTGCGGGCGCCTGGAGGCCTTCGCGGCCGCCGCGCCCGAGCGGCAGGCGGGCGCGCCGGCTGCGTGAAAACAGCCTCGCTAGGCCGCGTAGGCCAGGCCTGGCGCCCACGTGTCGCGCATTTTCGCGAGCAGCCACTGCGGGATCCGGCTGTCGTGCGTGGCCTCGGCCAGCGCCTGCTTCATGCCGTCCGCGATCTGCCCGAGCAGGACCTGCGGGCGGCGCACGCCGCAGACCGCTTCGCCGAACGCCAGCAGTTCCTCGGTCGTCGGATAGGCCCTGGACTGTCCCGTGCCCGCGAAGAGCTTGAGCGCCAGCGTGCGATCCTCGAGTTCCGGCCCGCCGGCGTAGCGGGTGTAGCGGTAGATGGCCGTCGTCACGACGTCGAACATCGGCGCGAGCCACTTGTCGTCCCAGGAGCGGTAGAGAACGCCGAAGTTCTTCAGGTGCGCGTCGCCGTTGCGCACCATGATCGAGAAGGCCACCTGCGCGAAGAAGCGGGTCAGGTCCTGCTGCCGCATCTGCAGCGCCTTCAGCAGGTCGACGACGCGCTGGTAGCTGCCCTGGTATTTCCGGTCGGACAGCGTGTCGCGCACGCGCAGGCCGGCCAACGCCGCGATGTCCTCGAAGCCCTGGCGCTCGATGGAACCGTCGT
>DASQCX010000329.1:0-5747 GCA_035634455.1 Burkholderiaceae bacterium | reverse complement strand
GCCAACATCGCGCGCACCCACGCGCTGCGCTTCGGCCGCCTCGACCTGATCCAGGAGAGCTCCGAGGTGCTGGTCGACGGCCGGCGGCTGGACATGTCGCCGCGCGAGTACGAGCTGCTGTTCATCCTCATGCGCGCGGCGCCGCGGCTGGTGCCCAAGCGCGCGCTGGTGGACGCGCTGTCCGAGCGCAACCTCGAGCTGAACGACGCGGCCGTCGAGCTGTACGTGTCGCGTCTGCGCAAGAAGCTGGACGGAACCGGTACGGGTATCCGTACGCTGCGCGGCGTCGGCTACCAGCTGGCCATCGCGGCGCCCAGCCCGCCCGCCCGCGAGGGCGGCGCGTGAAGCCGGCGCGGGCGGCGGCGCGGCCGATCCTGTATCGGCAGCTGACGCTGCGCCTGATGGCCCCGCTGCTGGCGATCGTGGCCGTCGCCGGGGCGATGGGCCTGATCAGCGCGAACAGCGAGACCTCGACCGTGTTCGACCGCTGGCTGCTGGATGCCGCCGTCTCGCTGGCCGACCAGGTGCGCAGCGCCGATGGCGCCGCCGCCAACGCCGTCGACCTGCCCGAGGCCGCGCGCACGATGCTGGCCTACGACGAGATCGACCGCACCTGGTACAGCGTGGAGGACCGCGGCCGCGTGCTGGTGGGCAGCGCGGGCATCCCGGCCGCGGGCGTCAACACGGCGGTCTACAAGGATGGCCGCGCCTACGACGCGGTCTACGAGGGCGCCCAGGTGCGCGTGGCGGCCGTCGGCGCGCCGTGCGCCGGCTGCGAGCACGTGGTCGTGCTGGTGGCCGAGACCATGCTCAAGCGCCAGCGTTCCAACCGCGTCGTCGAGTGGCTGCTGATCCCGCTGGCGCTGATGCTGGCGGTGACCTGTTCGGCGATCTGGATCGCGGTGCGCCGCACGACGGGGCCGCTGGAGGCGCTGGCCGAGCAGTGGAATCGGCAGGCGCATGCGTCGCTGCAGCCGATTCCCGAGGGCGACCTGCCCTACGAGCTGTCGCCGTTCGCCACCGCGCTGAACGACCTGCTGTCGCGCATCCGCGGCATCCTCGTGCGCGAGCGCACGTTCGCCGCGGCCGCCGCGCACCAGCTGCGCACGCCGCTGACCGCGCTGCGCCTGGGCATGGCCCGCGCGCGCAACAGCCCCGACCTTGAAAGCGCGCGCACCGTCCTCGACGAGCTGACGCCCGTCCTCGAGCACACCGGCCGGCTGGTGCAGCAGCTGATGCTGCTGGGACGGCTCGACCCCGAAGGCCGCGGCGACATCGACCGCGCGCCCGTCGACCTGCGCGACGTGGGCCGCGACGTGTGCGGCCTGTTCGCCGAGGTGGCGCTGGAGCAGCACGTCGACCTCGAGCTGCAGCTGCCGCCAGCGCCGGTGACGGTGGTCGTCCAGGCCGAGCTGCTGGCGGAGGCGCTGGCCAACCTGATCGACAACGCGCTGAAGGCCGCCGGCCGCAAGGGCCAGGTGCTGGTCGCGGTGATCGAATCGCCGCCCGGCCTGCGCGTCTGCGACAACGGCCCCGGCATCAAGCCGTCCGAGCGGCGCGTGATATTCGAGCGCTACGCGCGCGGCTCGCGTCCGCGCTGGGCGGGCACGGGCCTGGGCCTGGCCATCGTGGACGACGTCGCGGCGCTGCACGGCGCTGCGGTGAGCGTGACCGACGGCGAGCTGGGCGGGGCCTGCTTCGCGTTCGAGTTCCCGCGCGCCGCCACGACGCCCTAATCGGGCCGCCGGCCGCGCACGGCCGTCGCCCGCCCGCTGCAGGTGATGCTGCCGTCGGCCGCCGCGGGCAGGCGCTCGCGCAGGCGCGACTTCAGCAGCGCGGTGTTGTCGCCGGCCATCCCCGCCAGGCGCGGCGCGAAGACCGGGCCCTTGCGCACCGTCGTCCACCAGGACTCGAAGTCGGCGAAGCGGCGCTGCACGGTGACCTCGGTGGTCTCGACATCGACCAGGCCGGCGTCCATCCACAACTGCCGCAGCGTCTCCAGGCACGCCGCCTCCGGGTGCGGCGGGCGAGGCGGCTCCTGGCCGAGGGCGGCCATCGCGTCGTGCAGTGCGACGTAGGGGAAGCCACCGCCGAGGATGTCCCAGGCGTACGCGCAGACGCCGCCGCCGGGCCGGATCACGCGCGCCATCTCGGCGACCGCGCCGGCCGGGTCCGGCACGAAGAAGATGACCAGCGCCGACGCCACGGCGTCGAACGTGCCGTCGGCGAACGGCAGGGCCATCGCGCTGCCGGTGCGCATTTGGACGTTGCGGGCGTGCGCGAGGCGGCGGCGGGCGAACGCAACCTGTTCCTCGGACGGGTCGATGCCCTGCACCGACCGCGCCGCGCAGCGCCCGGCCAGCAGCTCGGTGAACGCGCCGTTGCCGCAGCCCACGTCCAGCCAGCGCAGGCCGGGCGCCGGGCCCAGCCAGTCCAGGAAGGCGTTGCCGGCGAGCCGGCTCCACTTGCCCATGAAGTCCTCGTACGCGGCTGCGTCGTCGAAGCGGATCTGTTCGTCGGCCATCGTCGTTCCTCGCGTGGATGCGGGGACGAGTATCGCGCGGCCGGGCAAGGCACCGCGATTGCCGCAGCGCGCCGGGAGGGCCGCCGCCGGGGCGCGCCCGGGACCGGAGCGCGCATGACCCTGCACCAGGCCGAGGCCTTCATCGTCATCGCGGCCATGCTCGCCCTGTTCGTCAGCGGGCGGCTGCGCTTCGACCTCGTCGCCGCGCTGGCGCTGGTGACGGCTGTCGGGCTCGGCGTGGTGCCGGGCGCCAAGGCGTTCTCGGGCTTCTCCAACCCGGTGATCGTCATCATCGGCTCGGTGCTGGTGGTCAGCCGCGCGATCGCCGCGTCCAACGTGCTGGACGTGTGGATCGGCGCGCTGCTGGCGCGCGTGAAGTCGCCGTCGCTGCAGATCGGCATCCTCACGGCCGCGGTCGGCTACCTGTCGGCCTTCGTCAAGAACGTGGGCACGCTGGGCATCGTGATGCCGGTGGCGATCCAGGCGGCGCGGCGCGCGAACGAGCCGCGCTCGTCGTACCTGATGCCGCTGGCCTTCGGCTCGCTGGTGGGCGGTACCATCACCCGTATCGGCACCTCGCCCAACCTGCTGATCTCCAGCGTGCGCCAGGAGCTCGGCCAGCCCGCGTTCCGGCTGTTCGACTTCGTGCCCGTGGGCCTGCCGCTGACGACGCTGGCCGTCGCGTTCCTCGCCGTCGGCTGGCGGTTGCTGCCCAAGCGCGAGGGGCAGAAGCCGGCCGACGAGGCGTTCGCCATCGATGCGTACTCCACCGAGCTGCGCGTGCCCGCGACGCCCGCCGCGCCCGAGCTCACCGTCAAGAGCGTCGAGGAGCTGTCCGAAGGCGAGGCCTCGGTCGCGGCGATCGTGCGCGAGGGCGGGCGGCGCTACATCCCGGCCGAGGACTGGCGCATCTTCCCCGGCGACGTGCTGATCGTGCTGGGCGACCCGACCGTCGTCGACAAGCTGGTCGCCAAGACGGGCTACGCGATCGCCGGCTCCAAGGAGCTGGCGCAGCCGGAGCACAAGAGCGATGAGATGGAGGTGCTCGAGGTCATCGTGCCCACCGGCTCGATGCTGGTCGGCCAGACGCCGGCGTCGCTGAACCTGCGCCATCGCTTCGGCGTCAACCTGTTCGCGGTGCGCAAGGCCAGCCAGGCCTCGGTGCGGCGGCTGCGCTCGCACCGGTTCTCGGAAGGCGACGTCGTGCTGCTGCAGGGCTGGGGCAAGAACCTGCAGGCCTCGATCGACGAGCTCGGCGTGCTGCCGCTGGCCGACCGCAAGCTCACGCTGGGCCGCAACGCGAGCGGCCTGATCCCGATCGCGCTGCTGGCCGCGGCGCTGCTGCTGGCGGGGCTGCGCTGGGTCGACGTCGAGGTGGCGTTCTTCGGCGCCGCGGCGCTGACGGTGCTGACGCGCCAGATCAACGCCAAGGAGGCGTATGCCGCCATCGAGTGGCCGGTGATCGTGATGCTGGCCTGCCTGATCCCGGTGGGCGAGGCGCTGAAGGACACCGGCGCCACCGCGCTGATCGCGCAGGGCCTCACGCACGCGGCGGGACAGGTGCCGGGGTATGCGGCGGTCGGCCTGGTGGTGCTCACGGCGATGCTGCTGACGCCGCTGCTGCACCACGCCGCCGCGGTGCTGGTGCTGGGTCCGGTGGCCGCGGCGGTCGCGACCAACCTCGGCTACCGTGCCGACCCGTTCCTGATGGCGGTGGCGCTCGGCTGCGCCTGCGACTTCCTCACGCCCATCGGCCACCAGAACAACACGCTGGTGATGGGCCCGGGCGGCTACCGCTTCGGCGACTACTGGCGCCTGGGCCTGCCGCTGACGCTGATGGTGCTGCTGGTCGGCACGCCGCTGATCCTGCGCGCGTGGCCGCTGCGGTGAGCGGCCTCAGTTCGACAGCGCCAGCGTCTGCCCCGACTTCTCCGTGCGCTCGCCGGCCGTCTCCCATTCGGGCATGCCGCCGCGGAACCAGTAGACGTGCTTGTAGCCGGCGGCGATCGCCGCGCGGCTGGCCTTGTACGACTTCCAGCACTCGGGCCCGTTGCACTGGAAGACGATGTCGCGCTCGCGATCGAGCCGGGCCAGGCCGGGGAAGCTGTCCAGCCGGGCGTCGAACGCGACGTCCTTCAGGCTCTTCTCGCCGTAGGGCAGCCACAGCGCGCCGGGGATGTGCTTGTCCTTGTATTCGGACTCGATGCGCGTGTCGACCAGCACCGCGCCGGCGCCCACCAGCGTCTTGACCGTGTCGTGGTCGACCACGGTGGCGCCCGGCAGCGCCTTGGGCGTGAAGGTGCCCAGCTCGGCGACGCGCGTGTAGGGCGACAGGTCGGGGTGGGCGTAGACCGGCTTCAGGCCGCAGGTGGTGGCGTCGGTCTCGAACCAGTGCGCCAGCTTGCCGCGCGTCTCGGGCGGCAGCTTCTTGCGCACGGCCACCGAGTAGCCGCCCGGCACCGCGCTGGAGACGGCCAGCACCTTGGCGATGCCGGCGTGCCCGCGATCCCATTCTTCCCAGTCGGCGCTGCGCACCATCGTCGCCTCGGAGTGGCCCAGCATCAGCGCGAACAGGCCGGCCTGCGGGTAGCGCTCGTAGTCGACGCCCTTCATGTCCTTGAAGCTCAGGCCGTTCGCGTTGAGCAGGCCGCGTGCGAGGTAGGTGTAGATCGAGTCCTGCTGCGGCAGGTAGATCTGCTTGCCGCGCAGCGCGGCCACCGACGGCAGCTCGGTGCGGCCGACCAGCAGGTACTGCTCGTCGGCGTCGGTGACGCCCACCAGCGCGTAGCCGTGCCCGAGCGCGGACGCCGCGACCTGCGGCGGCGCGATGAAGACGTCGTAGCCGCCGCTGCGCGTGGCGCGCATTGCGTCGGTCAGGTCGTCGCTGGTAGTCACGACGACCGTTTCCTTCAATACCCTGGACAGGTGAGCCTGCAACGCGTCGCGCGACACCATCAGCACGTCCTTGCGGTTGGTGGGTTCGGTGACGAGCAGCGCGGTGACGTCGGCGAGCGCGCTGGCGCAGACGAGGCTGGACAGCAGGAATGCAGTGAGATGTTTCACGACTTTCGTCCTCATGGGAGTGATAACGAATGCTGGAGTCGCGCGTTGCGAAGACGCTCTCGGGCCGGTGGCCGGGGTCTTCTTCCCT
Organism: Burkholderiaceae bacterium; assembly: GCA_035634455.1. Lineage (GTDB taxonomy): Bacteria > Pseudomonadota > Gammaproteobacteria > Burkholderiales > Burkholderiaceae_C > Scleromatobacter. The sequence goes on along the minus strand of DASQCX010000329.1, from coordinate 72 downwards.
CGCTGCATGGCGCTTGGACAGGGTAGGCGATCCGCATACCGGGCGGTGTATCCAGAGGAAACCTGGATGGGA
>DASQCX010000328.1:0-2230 GCA_035634455.1 Burkholderiaceae bacterium | reverse complement strand
GTCGCCCATGTCGGAGCCGACCTTGGTGAACAGCAGCACCTGGCGCCGCCGCGCCGGGTTGGCGCGCAGCCAGCGGCCGATCAGCGTCTCCGACTCGCCGCCCTCGTGGCCGGGCACCCAGCGCGAATAGACGTCGGCGGTGTCGATGGCGTTGAAGCCGGCGTCGACGAGGGCGTCGAGCAGCTCGAAGCCGCGCTTCTCGTCGGCCGTCCAGCCCAGCACGTTGCCGCCGAACACGATCGGCGCGATCTGCAAGCCGGTGCGGCCGAGGGGGCGAAGTTGCATGCAAGTCTCCTGCGAGGCGGGCGGCTGGATGGCCGCCGTGACGCGCGCCCGTAGCAAGCCGCGCGCCCGCCGGACAGGGCATCTGCACCCGCCGCCAGCTCTTTCCCCTTGAAACAGGAGGCCGGGCTGCGACGCGTCAGTTCTTCTTGTCCAGCACCAGCGTGCTCGCGTCGCTGTGCATCTGGAAATGCGAGAGGAAGCTGTTGCCCAGCAGCACGACGGGCATGGACTGCGGCACCACGATCGCGTCGACGTTGTAGACGGTGACGTCGCCGACGGTGACCTTGTTCAGGGTCAGGCGGCGCGCGGCGACCGCGCCGTTGGCGGTGAGCGTCGCCGCGGAGGTGCCGGCGCTGTAGTCGAGCCCGAGCTGCGCCGCGAGGTCGGCGCCGAGCGAGACCACGGTCGCGCCGGTGTCGACGATGAAGTTGATCGGATGCCCGTTGATCGCGCCCTGCCCGTTGTAGTGGCCGCCCGAGCCGACGGGCAGCACGATGCGGCCGCCGCTTCCGCCGCCGCCGGTGTCGCCCGCGACCACCGCGGTGCCGCCCAGGCGCAGCGTCTGCACCTTGCCGCCGGCCTCGACTTGCGCCTGCGTGCCGTCGATGCGCACCAGCCTGACACCCTGCACGGTGCTGCCCACCGCGACGCCGCGGGCCTGGCCGTCGATGATCAGCAAGGCCTTGTCGCCCAGCATGCCGCTGAAGGCGACGGACTGGGCCTGCACGCTGGCGGCGAGCATGCAGGACAGGGCGGCGGCGTGGCGCCAGGGGCGGGCACGCCAGGTCGATGCGCGGAACATGGGTTCTCCCTCGGGGCGGCCGCCGGCTCCGGTTGGAGCCGCGCGGCGGCGAATCGTGGGAAGTCTAGCGGGTCGCGCGACGGTGGATCGCACGACCGCGGGCCGAATGACGCTGCATTTGCCTTGCCGTTCAGCCACCGCGGCGCCCCGCACCCCGTCATCCGGCGCGAAGTCGCGGGATCCGGCCGCGTTCAGCCCGCGAACAGGTTGGCCGGGAGGCCGGTCGCGCCGGTCTCGACCGCGAACAGCGCGCCGGCCAGCGGCTGCGCCGCCAGTTGCGCGTCGGTCAGGTCGAACTTCGCGCTGCTGACGAACAGCGTCGTCATGTCCGGCCCGCCGAAGGCGACGTTGGTGATGTGCGCGGTGGGCAGCGCGACGCGCGCCAGTTCGGCGGCGGTCGCCGGGTCGTGGCAGGTGACGCAGGCGCCGCCCCAGTGCGCGATCCAGAGGCGGCCGGCGGCGTCGGTGGTCATGCCGTCGGGGTGGCCGTCGGCCTCGCCGAACGCGAGCCAGTCGCGCGCGGCCCCGACGGCGCCGGTGGCGGGATCGAAGGCGTGGGCGACGACGCGGCGGCGCACGGTGTCGTTGACGAACATCGTGCGGCCGTCCAGCGTCCAGGTCGGGCCGTTGGTGACGATCCAGCCCGGGTCGATCGCGCGCTCGGCGCGGCCGGCGGCGTCGAAGCGGTAGAACGCACCGGTGGGTTCCCGCACGGCGAAGTCCATGGTGCCGCCCCAGAAGCGGCCCTGCGCGTCGCACTTGCCGTCGTTGAAGCGGTTGCCCGCGCGCTCGCGCTCGGGCTCGTCCAGGCGCACGAGCGCGCGCGTGGCCGGGTCGAACAGCGCGAGCCCGCGGCGCAGCGTGACGGCCAGGCCGGGGCCGTCGGCGCGCTCGGCGACGGCGGAGATCGTCTCGTCGAAGGACCAGGCGTCGTGCGCGCCGGCCGCCGCGTCGCGGTAGAGGCGGTGCTCGAGGATGTCGACCCACCAGATCGCCTGCTGGCGCGTCGACCAGCACAGGCCTTCGCCGAGCGTGGCGCGCACGTCGCCGACGACGCGCGGCGCGGAGAGGACGCGGGGCGGGCTCGCAGCCATCAGTGCGAGTCGCGCGGGATGCCCGCGCCGCTGGCCCCGACCAGGAAGT
>DASQCX010000327.1:0-4314 GCA_035634455.1 Burkholderiaceae bacterium | reverse complement strand
TGTGCCGCCACGCCGAGCTGATGGGCGCGCTGGAGGCCGAGCTGCACCGCGACCTGCCCGAGCTCGCGCAGGCCGGCATGGCGCCGGGGCCGGCGTCGCTGCGGGTGGCGGTCAATGCCGATTCCCTGGGCACCTGGTTCGTCGGCGCGATGGCGCGCTTCGGGCAGGAGGACGCGACGCTGCTGGAACTGGCCGTCGACAACGAGGACCACACCGCCGACTGGCTGCGCCGCGGCCGCGTGCTGGGCGCCGTCACCTCGATCGCCAGCCCGGTGCAGGGCTGCCGCAGCCGGCGGCTGGGCGCGCTGCGCTACCTGGCGACGGCCAGCCCGGCGTTCGTCGCGCGCCACCTGGCCGGCGGCCTCGCGGCCGACGCGTTCGCCCGCGCGCCCAGCTTCAAGTTCGACGGCCGCGACGAGCTGCAGTCGCAATGGGTGCGCCGCCTGCTGCGGCGCGACGTGGCGCTGCCCGCGCACCGCATGCCGGCTACGCAGGCCTCGGTGGACGCCGCGCTCGCCGGCGTCGGCTGGGGCATGCATCCGGAGAGCCTGGTGCGGCCGCACCTGGCGGCTGGGCTGCTCGTCGAACTGGCGCCGGGGACGCCGATCGACGTCGCGCTGTACTGGCAGTCGGCGCGGCTGCCCGTGCCCGCGCTGGAGCGCCTGGGGCGCGCGGTGGCGGCGACGGCGGGCGAGGCGCTCGTGCAGGGGCGCGCGTGACGCGCGCGAGCCGCCGCGTCGAGGCGATCAGGCGAGCTTGAAGACCGCGACGGCGTCCACCAGCTGCCGGGCCTGGTGACGCAGGCTGTCCGCCGCCGCCGCGCTTTCCTCGACCAGGGCGGCGTTCTGCTGCGTGGACTGGTCCATGCGTGCGATCTCCTCGCCGATCTGGTGCACGCCGCCGCGCTGCCGGGCGTTGACCGTGCTGATGTCCTGCACCAGCGCCCCGACGCGCTGGATCGCCGCGACGATCTCCTGCATCGTGCGCCCCGCCTCGTCCACGATCTGCGAGCCTTCCTCCACGCGTTCCACGCTGGCCGTGATCAGCGACTTGATCTCGCGCGCCGCCTCGGCGCTGCGCCCGGCCAGGCTGCGCACCTCGGCCGCCACCACGGCGAAGCCGCGGCCCTGTTCGCCGGCCCGTGCGGCCTCGACCGCGGCGTTCAGGGCCAGGATGTTGGTCTGGAACGCGATGCCGTCGATGACGGAGATGATCTCCGCGATGCGGCGCGAGCTCTCGTTGATGCCGTGCATGGTGCTCACGACGCGTTCGACCATCGCGCCGCCGCGGACCGCCACGGTCGTCGCCGCGCCGGCCAGCGCATCGGCCTTGGACGCGTTGTCCGCGCTGTGCTGCGCGGTCGTGCCCAGATGCGCCATCGTGGAAGTCGCCGCCTGCAGCGCGGAGGCCTGGCGCTCGGTGCGCTGGCTCAGGTCCTGGTTGCCTTGCGCGATCTGCGCGCTGGCGGTGGCCACCTGCTGCGCGTTGTCGCGCACGCTGCCCACCAGGTGGCGCAGCTGCGACTGCATCTCGCCGAGGCTGCGCAGCAGACCGGCCGTCTCGTCCCGTCCGCGGGCCGACACCGGGCGCGACAGGTCGCCGGCCGCGACGTCCCGGGCCACGCGCGTGGCCTGCAGCAGTGGATCGACGACGCCCCGGCTCAGCGCGGCGCCGATCGCCAGCCCGAGGCCGCAGGCGGCCAGCATCACCGCCACCGCGATCCACAGCGCCTGGCGGCCGGCCCGGAAGGCGGCGTCCGCGACCGTCGCCCGCCTGGCGGCGACGGCGGCGGCGAGATCGTCCAGCAGCTGCGCGGGCTCGCGGTCGATGCCGCGCACGGCCATGTCGCCGACCGACGAGTCGAAGCCGGTGGCGTTGAACTTGTCGAAGCCCTCGCGGTAGCCCGCCGCCATCTTCCGTTGCGCGGCGATGAAGCGGTCGAGCCGGGCGTCGAGGGCCGCGTCGCCCAGCTTGCCGCGCAGCGCGTCGGCGCCTTTCACGACCTGCCTCTCCTGCGCCTGGAACGCCGTCCAGTGCTTCTGCAGCAGGGCGCTGTCGGAGCCCCGCAGCAGGGTGTCCTTCCACTCCTGCACCTGCGTCTTGAAATGGCTGGAGACGGCGTCGATGGCGCGCTCGTCGGCGACGCGCTGCATCACCTCGGATTCGAAGGTGTCGAGCGAGTGGCCGACGACGAGCAGGCCCGCCAGGCCGGCCAGCAGCGACAACGCGAGGGCGGCCGCGAAGAACAGCGGGATCTTGAGCTTCAGTTTCACGGGAACTCCGGTGTCCGGCGAGCGCGCCGGACGTTCGATCGATGGGGCGCGCGCCGTCGCGGTGCGCGCAGCAGGCCGGGCGTGCTCGCACCGAGCACCTGCCGGGATCATCGGCCGGAAGCCGCGCTTCCACTGGAGGGATCACTCTGCACGCGGACGCTCATTTCGAGGGATCCGCCCTCGCGGGTGTCACGCGGCTGACACCGAGGTCCGCTAGCCCGAGTGCACGAGAGCAGCGGATGTCCGGCGCCGGGCGCGAATTCGTTCACGCGCCTGGCGCGCCTGCCCGACAGGCGCGCGACGCATTCCCGGCGCCGCGGCTTCGTTACGCGATTGCAATACCGCGTTCAGGTTCGAGTCCGATCATCGTCCTCGCTCACAACCCCAACGGAGAACGACATGGGCCTGCTGAACGAGATCATTGGTGCCGTGGTGGCGGAAGAAGCCGTCGACAAGCTGGACCCGGAGGCGGGCATGCTCAAGAAGGGCATGGCCGCCATCGCCGGCTTCGAAGGCGAGAAGGTCATCGAGGAAAAGGTCGAGGAGCACCTGAAGCCGGAAGGCGACGCGGCGCCGTCGAACTGAACAGCGCGCGACGGAGGCGGCCGGCAGGCTGCCTTATGATTCGCACGACCTGAAACGCCGACCTGCGGGTTGGCGTTTCGCTTTGTGCCCCGACACCATGCCCGCCACCCTCACCTCGCTGCGCGCCGACGCGATCCGGCTCACCCATGACGACGTGGCCTACGAGCCGCTGGTCGACGATGCCGCGCTGGGCGCGCTGCTGTTCGCGCTGGACCTGCTGGAGCGCGACGCGTTCGACGTCGCCGCGATGCGCTACGCCGACCGCATGGCGCTGGCCCCGGCGCTGGAGGCCGCGCGCCAGTATGGGCTGATCCTGCGGCGCCACGTCGATCGCGCGGACCGCGCCGTGCCGCTGCTGCCGGCGGCGGTCAAGGTCGAGCACGCGCACGCCTGGGTGCACGCCGCGGCCGTCGCGGTGCCCGAGGCCGAGCGCGACCGCTTCTGCTGGCGCCTCGCGCGCCGCCTGGGCGACGACCCCTGGGGCGACGGCCGCCCGGCCATCGCGCTGGCGAACCAGCAGTTCGGCATGTTCGAGGAAGGCTTCGCCGAGATCGAGGCGCAGGCCGCGCAGGCGACCGCCGAGGCGCCCTCCGCTGCGCCGACGCAGGACGACGCGGCGCCGCCCGACGCGGGGTCCGCGCCGGATTAGCCCGCGGATTGAGGCGCCGCGAGCAGCGCGGCCGGCCTTCGGCTTCAGCGCAGCGAGCGCCGCGCCAGCCTGCATTCACGCTACGATAGGCCGATGTCGACCTCGCCCGAAGATGTCGCCGCCATGTTCGACCTTCCGCCGCTGCCGGTGGCGGCGGAGTCGACCGCGGACGCCGCAGCGGCCGCGGAGGCCGAACTGGCCGCCGAGATCGCGGCCGCGCTCGAGTCCGGCGACTTCGCCGCCGACGCGCCCGACTCGCGCACCGACCCGCGCGTCAAGGTCGCGTGGCCGGCGCGCATTCGGCTGCCCGACGGGCACGTCATCGACCTCGAGGTGCGCGACATCTCGACCGGCGGCGTGGGCCTGTCGAGCGACCAGCCCGTTCCGGCCCGCACCGTCGTGCACTTCGAGGTGGGCGTGCCGGCGCTCGACGAGCGCGGCGGGATCACGCCCGTCGAGGGCACGATCAGGACGACCTACACGGCCGTTCAGGGTGCGCAGGTCCTTTGCGGCGCAACCTGGGTGCAGGTGCCTCCCGCCGGCCTGGCGCTCGTGAAAGCGTGGATCGAGCGGCTGCGGCGTTGAAGCAGGCCCGCGGCGCTCGCGTGCCGCGGTGCCCGGCTTGCGCGGGATTCGTTCACGAAAAGGCCGACGACCGGCCATCCTGGCTGGGCACAATGGGACAAGCTCCGTGCCCGTCAGGCGCGGTTGTTCCGCTTGCCGAGCGCGGAACGACATCCTCTGCGGCCGGCACGGCCGGCCCCCAACCCGCGACACCCTGGACATGAAGGACGACCTGCGCGATCT
>DASQCX010000326.1:0-2436 GCA_035634455.1 Burkholderiaceae bacterium | reverse complement strand
ATGTCCATCGCAAGAGCTGCTTCGACCCTTCTCGCCTTCGCGTCGCTCGCCCTCGCGGCCGCCAGTTCGTTCGCGGACGAGGCCGCGATCCGCCGCGCCCTCGCGGAGCGGCTGCCCGACCTGCCGCGGATCGACGAGATCACCCGGTCGCCCGTGCAGGGCCTGTACGAGGTGCGCTACAACGGCACGGAGATCCTGTACAGCAGCGAGAACGGCGACTACGTGTTCGTCAACGGCTCGCTCGTCGAGACCCACACGCGGCAGAACCTGACCGAGGTGCGCAGCCAGGGCTTCATGGTGGCGGACTTCGACAAGCTGCCGCTCAAGGATGCGATCGTGATCCGGCAGGGCAACGGGTCCCGGCGCATGGCCATGTTCGTCGATCCGAACTGCGAGTACTGCAAGAACTTCGAGCGCGACCTGGTCAACGTGCACGACGTGACGGTCTACGCCTTCCTCATCCCGATCCTGGGCCCGGACTCGAAGACCCGGGCGCGCGACATCTGGTGCGCGGCCGATCCGGCCAAGGCCTGGCGCGAGTGGATGCTGCGGCGCGTCGAGCCGGTGCGGGCCATGAAATGCGACGTCGCGCCGCTGGAGCGCAACGTCGTCTTCGCGAACCAGCAGCACCTGTCGGTGACGCCGTCGCTCTTCTTCGGCGACGGCTCGCGCAAGAAGGGAATCCTCACGGCGGACGCCGTCGAGGCCCGGCTGCGCGGCACCGCGCCGCAGGCGACGGCCGCGAGGTAGCGCGGTGTCCCGGCTCCCGGCACCCGCGCCAAGGCAGGCGGCGACGCGCGGCGCGCTGCAGCGCGCCTGCGTCCGTGCAATGGGCGCCGCCCTGGCGTTGGCGGCGGCCTCCGCGTCGTGCGCGTCGCTGAGCGCCGTCGACGCCGCGGGAAGCCGGTGGCACGCCATCAGCGATCCGGCGGACGGGGCCCAGGGCTACCTGCTGGAACACCTCGCCGCCGGCGGCCAGCTCGATGTGCGCTTCGGCCGCGGCGGCCGGCGTCCGATCGCGATCAGCGCGACCGACGATGCGCCGACCAGCCTGCGGGTCGACGCCCGCGGACGGATCTGGGTGGCCGGCGCCAGCATCGCCGGCGGCCAGCCGCAGGCCGTGATCCTGCGCTACCTGGCCGACGGCACGCCCGATCTCCAGTGGGGCGTGCAAGGCCGGATGCAGGTCAGCCCGGGCGGGCTGGCCGTCAAGCCCAACGACCTGCTGCCGCTGTCGGACGGCTCCCTGCTGGTCGCCGGCGTGGCAGCCAACCTGGAGCCGGTCCGCGCCGTCGTCTTCCACCTCAAGGCCGACGGCGCACTGGACACCGCGTTCGGCGCGGCGGGAACCTGGCAGCGGGTCGGCGCCAGCGATGGTTCGACGGCGACCCACCTCGCGGCCAACGACGTCGGCGCCGTCGCCGTCTGCGTGGCGGCGCGCGGCGACAAGCCAGCGGCGGAGATCTGGTCCGTCACGACACCGGCGCCCAAGCTCGTGCTGCAGCAGCCTCTGGCGCCGGCCAGCGACGGCGAGGACCTGCGCGCGGCCTGGGCCGGCCAGCGCTGGGTCGTCGTATCGGCCGCCGGCCCGACGATCGCGGGCCAGTTCGCGACGCTGGCTCCGGTGGCCGGCGCTTCGCCGCCCGGCGGCGCGGCCGCCGCTTCCGCGCCGTCCGATCCGGGCCAGGGCGGCTTCAGTCCGTTCGCCGCGAACCACGAGGATCCCGCGCCCGCAACGACGGGCGATTCCGGCGACGACAAGCCTGCGCAGGGGTTGCCCGTGATCGCCATCTGGGCGAGCGCGCTCGCGGCGATCGCCATCGCGGTGCTCGTCGCGCTGCGGGCGCGCAGGCGGGCGACGCGAACCGTCTTGCGCCAGCGCAGGACGTATTGACGGCGCTGGTCGCGAGCGAGGATCCCCGCGGCCGCTCAGCGCCCCAGCATGTCCCGCTTGATGAAGTGGATGCAGCGGTCCACCCGCGCCGCCAGCTCCGTCTTCGCCAGCGCGCCGTCGTCGGCGCTGAAGTCCTTGTAGCTGGTCGCGTGATGCTCCGTGCCGTCCGGTGGCTGCAGGCAGCCGCCCTCGGCGACGACGGCGCGGGAACGCGCGTCGATCAGGCGGGCGCGCGCCGTGTAGGTGACGAACATGTCCGTGCGCGGATGCGGCAGGTTCATGATGCCCCAGGACACCGTGGCCACCGTCAGCACGTAGCGGGCGTCGGCGGGCGCGGCGGCGAGGATCTGGCCGACGTCGTCGCGCGGCGCCTGGCCGCGCGCGGCCAGGATCACGGCGGCGTCGCGGCCGGCCAGCGAGTCGGCCAGCATCGTGGCGATGTCCTCGGCCGGATCGCCGATGTGGCCGTCGCGGCGCAGGCGCGCGCCCTCGGCGTTCATGTTGGGGATGCCCAGCGGCCCGAGCGCGATGTCGCGCGTCTG
>DASQCX010000325.1:0-2596 GCA_035634455.1 Burkholderiaceae bacterium | reverse complement strand
TGCCGTCGCGGCGCAGGAACGCGGCGCCGGCGCTCTCCTCGCCGCCGAAGCCCAGGCCGCCGTCGGCCAGTCCGGCGGCGAACCACTTGAAGCCGACCGGCACTTCGATCATCTTCTTCTGCAGGCGCTGCGACACCAGGTCGATCATGCGCGAGGACACCACCGTCTTGCCGATCGCCGCCCCCGCGCCCCACTGCGGGCGATGGCGGAACAGGTAGTCGATGGCGACCGCGAGGTAGTTGTTCGGCAGCATCAGGCCGGCGCTGCGGGTGACGATGCCGTGGCGGTCGTGGTCGGTGTCGCAGGCGAACGCGACGTCGAACCGGTCCTTCAGGTCGACCAGGCGCGCCATCGCGTAGGGCGAGGACGGATCCATGCGGATCCTGCCGTCCCAGTCCGTCGTCATGAAGGCGAAGGTCGGATCGACGACGTCGCTGACCACGGTGAGGTCGAGGCCGTACCGCTCGGCGATGCGGCCCCAGTAGTGCACGCCGGCGCCGCCCAGCGGGTCGACGCCCAGGCGGATCTTCGCGTCGCGGATCGCGGCCATGTCGATCGCCTCGCCGAGGTCAGCGACATACCCGGTGAGGTAGTCGTGGCGCTGCGTGGTGGGCGCGGCGAGCGCCTTCGCGTACGTCATCCGCCTGACGCCGGCGAGATCCTTCTCGAGGTAGGCGTTGGCCGCGGCCTGGATGCCCTTTGTGACGTCGTCGCCCGCCGGCCCGCCGTTGGGCGGGTTGTACTTGAAGCCGCCGTTGTCGGGCGGGTTGTGCGACGGCGTGACGACGATGCCGTCGGCCAGCAGCGACGTGCGCTCGCGGTTGTGCACGAGGATGGCGTGCGAGACCGCGGGCGTCGGCGTGTATTCGTCCCCGGTCGCCAGCATGGTGTCGACGCCATTGGCCGCCAGCACCTCGAGCGCGCTGCGCAGCGCGGGCTCGGACAGCGCGTGCGTGTCGACGCCGATGAACAGCGGCCCGGCGATGCCCTCGGCCGAGCGGTGGTCGCAGATCGCCTGCGTGATCGCCAGCACGTGGCGCTCGTTGAACGAGCCGTCGAACGCGTTGCCGCGATGGCCCGAGGTGCCGAACGCGACGCGCTGCGCCGGCTCGGCCGGATCGGGCGCGACGGTGTAGTACGCGCTGATCAGCCGCGGGATGTCGACCAGCGACGAACGCGGGGCCGGCTTGCCGGCGAGGGGCGAGATGTTCTGGGCCATGGGTGCGCGGGTTGGGTGGGCCGCCGGGATGCGGCGGCCCGGTCGTGGGTAGTGCGTCGGCTCAGGCCTTCTTTTCCGCGTGCCCGCCGAACTCGGCGCGCATCGCGGACAGGATCTGGTTGGCGAAGGTCGCCTCGCCGCGCGACGAGAAGCGGTCGTACAGCGCGGCGCTGAGCACCTGGGTGGGCACGCCCTCGTCGATCGCGGCCTGGATGGTCCAGCGGCCTTCGCCCGAGTCGGACACGCGGCCGCCGAAGCCGGCCAGCTGCGGATCGGCCACCAGCGCCCTGGCGGTGAGGTCGAGCAGCCACGAGCCGACCACGCTGCCGCGGCGCCACAGCTCGGCCACCTGCGGCACGTCGATGTCGTACTGGTAGTACTGCGGGTCGCGCATCGGCGCGGTCTCGGCGTCCTTGGCGTGATCCTGCTTGCCGACGTTGGCGTGGCGCAGGATGTTGAAGCCCTCGGCGAACGCGGCCATCATCCCGTACTCGATGCCGTTGTGCACCATCTTCACGAAGTGGCCGGCGCCGTTCGGGCCGCAGCGCAGGAAGCCCTGCTCGGCGTTCGTGGGCGCGCCGGTGCGCCCGGGCGTGCGGGCGGCCGCGTCGACGCCGGGGGCCAGCGCCGCGAAGATGGGCGTCAGGTGCTCGAACACCGCGGGCTCGGCGCCCACCATCAGGCAGTAGCCGCGATCCGCGCCGGCGATGCCGCCGCTGGTGCCGCAGTCGACGTAGTGGAAGCCCTTTTCCTGCAGCCGCCGAGCGCGGTCGATGTCGTCGCGGTACCAGGAGTTGCCGCCGTCGATGATGATGTCGCCCGGATCCAGGTGCGCGACCAGGTCGTCGAGGACGTGGTCGACCACGGCCGCCGGCACCATCATCCACACGGCGCGCGGCCGGGCCATCCTGGCGGCCATCTCCTGGAGGCTGGCGGCGCCGGTGGCGCCCGCGGACACCATCCGCGCCACGGCGTCGGGATTGGGATCCTGCACCACGCATTCGTGACCCTGGCCCATGAGGCGGCGCGCCATGTTCGCGCCCATCCGGCCCAGGCCGATCATTCCGAGTTGCACGGTCGTCTTTCGAAGTTGAGTGGCGCGATCATCGCGCACGGACGAGTCGGTGGCGAGCGCGGGCCATCCGGAGGCGGTGGCAAGCACCATACCCAAAGAGGCGGTTCGCCGGCCCGCCGGCCGCCGCGGCCGGGTGCGTGCCTTGCCGCGACGCCAGGCCGGCGTCGCCTGCGCGAACGTGGATTTTCGCCGCGACGGACACTGGCGCGAACCGGAGCAAACACCATGAACGAACAGACCCTGAAGGCCACCGCCGCCGCGTTGACCGCCGACGCCCGCGGCCTGCTGGCGATGGACGAGAG
>DASQCX010000324.1:0-4064 GCA_035634455.1 Burkholderiaceae bacterium | reverse complement strand
GCCCACGCGCGCCAGCGCGCGCGTCACGCGATCGCCCAGCAGCTCCGCGGTGGGGATCGTCTGCGAATCCTCGCTGCGGCCCAGCGGCAGCGAACCGGCGGACAGGAACTCCTCGAGCCGATCGAGCAGCTGCAGCTTGTTGCGCAGGCTCAGCTCGATGTTGATGCGCTCGATGCCCAGCGTGTACTCGCCCATGCGCTCGAGCGGGATCACCACGTCCTCGTTCACCTTGAACGCGTTGGTGTGCCTGGCGATGGCCGCGGTGCGCTTGCGATCGAGCCAGAACTTCTTGCGCGCGTCGGCCGAGACGGCGACGAAGCCCTCGCCCGAGCGCGCGTTGGCCAGGCGCACGACCTCGCTGGTGGCACGGGCGACGGCGTCCTCGTCGTCGCCGACGATGTCGCCGAACAGCGCCATCTTGGGCAGCCCGCCGCGCTTGCTCTTGGTGGCGTAGCCGACCGCGCGCAGGTAGCGGTCGTCGAGGTGTTCCAGGCCCGCCAGGATCGCGCCGCCGGGGCGCTTGGCCTCGGCGAACATGAAGTCCTTGATCTCGACGATGGACGGCACGGCCTCCTTCGGGTTGCCGAAGAACTCCAGGCACACGGTGCGCACGTGCGCCGGCATGCGGTGCACGACCCAGCGCGCGCTGGTGATCAGGCCGTCGCAACCCTCCTTCTGGATGCCGGGCAGGCCGGCGAGGAACTTGTCGGTGACGTCCTTGCCCAGGCCCTCCTTGCGGAACTGGCGGCCAGGGATCTCCAGCGTCTCGGTGCACTCGAGCTTCTTGCCGGTGGCGTCGAAGTACTTCAGCTCGAAGCGCGCGACGGGCGCGTCGTGGATCTTGCCCAGGTTGTGGTCGAGCCGCGTGACCTCCAGCCACTTCGCCTCGGGCGTGACCATGCGCCAGCCCACGAGGTTGTCCAGCGCCGTGCCCCACAGCACGGCCTTCTTGCCGCCCGCGTTCATCGCGATGTTGCCGCCGATGCAGCTCGCCTCGGCCGAGGTCGGGTCGACCGCGAACACGTAGCCCGCGCGCTCCGCGGCGTCGGACACCCGCTGCGTCACGACGCCGGCCTCCGTCCACACCGTGGCCACCGGCTGGTCGCGGCCGGGGATCGCGACGAGCTCGACCTCGGTCATCGCCTCGAGCTTCTCGGTGTTGATCACCGCGCTCATCCACGTCAGCGGCACGGCGCCGCCGGTGTAGCCGGTGCCGCCGCCGCGCGGGACGATGGTCAGGCCCAGCTCGACGCAGCCCGCCACGAGCGCGGCCATCTCGGCCTCGGTGTCGGGCGTGAGCACGACGAACGGGTATTCGACGCGCCAGTCGGTGGCGTCGGTGACGTGCGAGACGCGCGACAGCCCGTCGAACTTGATGTTGTCCTTGGCGGTGACCTTGCCCAGCACCTTGCGGGCGCGCTGGCGCAGGTCCCACACGTCGCTGAAATGCCGCGCGAAGTCGGCGACCGCGCGGCGCGCGCCCTCGAGCAGCTCGGCGACGACGGCGTCGCGCGCGGCGTCGGCGTCGGGCGTGCGGCGCTTCTCGACCTCGGCCAGGCGGTGGTTCAGCGCGGCGATCAGGAGCGCGCGGCGCTTCGGGTTGTCGAGGAGGTCGTCCTCCAGGTACGGATTGCGCTGCACGACCCAGATGTCGCCCAGCACCTCGTAGAGCATGCGCGCGGAGCGGCCGGTGCCGCGCTCCTCGCGCAGGCGGTTCAGGATCTCCCAGGCGCGGGCGCCGAGCAGGCGCTGCACGATCTCGCGGTCGGAGAACGAGGTGTAGTTGTACGGGATCTCCCGCAGCCGGGCGGCGGCGGAATGGGGCTGCGCGTGGGTCGCGACGGCGGCCAGCGGGGTGGGCAGGGGTGCGTTCATGAGGCCCACGCGAGAAAAAGGCCTGCGGCGTGGGGTTGAATCGTAACCCAGCGCAACGCGACAGCGCCTCGTGGGGTCAGCCTATTCCCGCCCGGGACGGCCGCGCATGCCCGCGGTGTCGCGGCGGCTCTACACTCGGGCGGGCGACGCCTCGGCGTCGGGCAATCGTCGCTTCGCCGCTTGCGAAGGACGCATCCGGTGACCGATCCTGCCTTCCACGCCGCGACGCGGCAGAACTTGCCGCAAATCATGTCCCACGACTGGCCCTACCCGTACTGGATCGCGCACCGCGGCGCAGGAAAGCGCGCGCCCGAGAACACGCTGGCGGCCTTCCGCGAAGGCGCGGCGCAAGGCTTCCGGATGTTCGAGTGCGACGTCAAGCTTTCCGCCGACGACGTCCCGTTCCTGCTGCACGACAGCGAGCTCGAGCGCACGACCTCCGGCCTGGGCGTCGCCGGCGAGCGCCCGTGGACGGCGCTGTCGCAGCTCGACGCCGGCAGCTGGCACGACGCGCGCCACGCGGGCGAGACGATCCCGACGCTGCAGGCCATCGCCCGCTTCGTGATCGCCAACGGCCTCGCGGTCAACCTCGAGATCAAGCCGACGCCGGGCGTCGAGACGCGCACCGGCGACTTCGTCGCGCGCGCCGCGCAGCAGCTGTGGGCGGACGTCGATCCGCCGCCGCTGCTCAGCTCCTTCGAGGTGCCCGCGCTCGAGGCCGCGGCCGCCGCCGAGCCGGCGCTGCCGCGCGCGCTGCTGCTGGAGCAGCCGTGGCCCGGCTGGTTCGAGACCGCGCAGCGGCTCGCGTGCCGCGCGGTGGTCACGCACCATTCGCTCATGGACGCCGCGCTGGTGCGGCGCCTGCACGCGGCCGGGATGCGCGCGCTGGTCTACACCGTCAACACACCGGCCGAGCTGGCGGTGGTGCGCGCGGCCGGCGTCGACGGCGTCATCACGGACGAGGTCGAACGCCACGGCGGCGAGGCGCGCGCCGCGCGCTGACGCCCTCGCGCGCGACGCCTGCGCGACGGGGCACGCCCGTTGCCGCAGCAAGCCCAGCCGCGCCGGCTCCGACCGGCGTCGGGGAGACAAGCGGACCACCCGGTCCGCCTCGACAACACCCCGGCACCCGCACCGCGCGGTGTCCGGCCCACGCGGGTTTCCGGCCCGCCCGAACGACCGAACAGTCATTTCCATCGAGGGGTTCCAATGATCAAGAACATCATCGCCGGCGCGGCCCTGTGCAGCGTCATCCCGGCCTTCGCGGCCACCAACCTGGTCACCGACGGCAGCTTCGAGAGCGCCGGCGTGGCCGCCGGCACCTACGCCGACTTCACCGGCACGGACCTGGCCGGCTGGGTGGCGCTGCCGGGCAGCTCGATCGAGGTGCGCAACGGCCTCGTCGGCACCGCGCAGGACGGCGTCGACTTCGTCGAGCTCGATTCGACGCACAACAGCTCGATGCAGACCTCGTTCGACACGGTGCTGGGACAGACCTACACGCTGAGCTTCTGGTACTCCGGCCGGCCCAAGAGCCCCTTCAACACGCTCAACGGGGGCGGCATCGTGCCGGCCAGCTCGAACGGGCTGTCCGTGACCTTCGGCGGAACGACGGTCGACCTCAAATCGCCCACCGACACCAAGGCGGACAACCAGTGGAAGGAGTACACGACCACCTTCACCGGTACCGGGCAGGCCATGTCGCTGATGTTCAGCGCCATCGGCAAGGACGACTCGTTCGGCAGCTCGCTGGACAACGTCAGCGTGACGACCGCCGCCGCGGCCGTGCCCGAGCCCGCCACGATGGCGCTGATGGGCGCCGGCCTGCTGGGCCTGTTCGGCCTGGGCCGCCGCCGCAACCGCGGGCGCTGATCCACGCGCTCTCCTCGTGAAGCCGCCGGCGCGCGAGCCCCGGCGGCTTTCTCATGGACGCACGAGCTCCGAGCCGCCGTCGGCCTCCGCGGGCGGCAGCACCGGCAGCACGCGCACGGCGCGCAGCCGCGGGTTGCGCCAGGCGGCCACCGTCAGCGCCAGGCCGCACAGGCCCGAGAACGCCAGCGACGCGCGCAGGTCGACATGCTCGCCCAGCCAGCCGCCGATCAGCGCGCCCGGCGCCGCGGGCAGCAGGATCAGCCAGCGCATCGTGCTGGTCATGCGGCCCAGCATGGGCGCGGGCGTCACCGCCTGGC
>DASQCX010000323.1:0-11649 GCA_035634455.1 Burkholderiaceae bacterium | reverse complement strand
ATGCGCCCGGAGGCACCGGCGATGGCGATGCGCAACGGTGCGTCGGAGCTCGCCAGCGGGGCCGCGGTCACGGCGTCGCCGTCTCGAGCGGCGGGTAGCTGCGCGTCGCGCCGGCCACCTCGACCGCGGAAGCGGCCGGGGCCGCCGTCACGGCGGGAGCCGGCAGCGCGGCCTTCTCGGCCTCGGTCAGCTCGAGCTTGGGCGTGGAGGTGGGCAGCTTCTTGCGGCTGATCTGGGCGACGAACGCGTCTTCGCTCGGCAGTTCGGGCGCGTCGATCTTCTGCACCTGGTCCTTCTCGAACATCACGGCGAACGCGCGTTCCTGGTCGTCGAAGCCCTGGCGCTTGAGCGTGAAGACGTAGTCCCAGCGGTCGGCGTGGAACGGGTCGGTGATCAGCGGCGTGCCCAGGATCTCCTTGACCTGCACGCGCGACATGCCCGGCTTGACCAGCGCGATCTGCTCGCTGGTGACGACGTTGCCCTGGATGACGTCCGGCCGGTACGGCGAGATGAAGGCGATGAAGCCCTTGAGCGACGCCGGCTCGTTGAAGCTGGAGCAGCCGCCGAGTGCGAATGCGGCCAGGACAGTGGCGGACAGGGGAAGGAACCGGGAGAAGACCGTGATGCGCATCGACAAGCTCTGAACCGCTGCCCCAATGAGGCCAAGGCTGGATATGATTGACTGATTCTAGTCTGCGTCGCGACCCGCGAAGCGCGACTTAGTCCTGCTTAACAATGACCCACGCTGAAGAACTCAAGAGCAGCGGCCTGAAGGCGACCTTGCCGCGGATCAAGATCCTCGAGGTCTTCCAGCAGTCCGTCGAGCGCCACCTGACGGCGGAAGACGTCTACAAGACCCTGCTGAACGAAGGGTCTGACATCGCGCTGGCCACCGTCTACCGCGTGCTGATGCAGTTCGAGCAGGCCGGCATCCTGGCGCGCAGCCATTTCGAGTCCGGCAAGTCGGTGTTCGAGCTCAACGAGGGCACGCACCACGACCACCTGCTGTGCCTGACCTGCGGCCGCGTCGAGGAGTTCTTCGACCCCGAGATCGAGGCGCGCCAGCGCGAGGTGGCCGCATCGCGCGGCTTCACGCTGCAGGAGCACGCGCTGTCGCTGTACGCCGTGTGCACGCGCGAGAACTGCGAGCACCGGCCGGCGCCCAAGGTCAACCCCCGCCATCACGGCTGAGGCTCAGTCCGGCTACTCGCTGCCTTTCGCCATCGCGTCCTGGTGGCGCTTGACGAATTCCTGGTAGGTGTCGATCCCGCGCAGCTGCAGGATGGTGTTGCGCACCGCGGCCTCCACCAGCACGGCGAGGTTGCGGCCGGCGTCGACGGCGATCACGACCTTGCGCACCGGGATGCCCAGGATCTCGTCGTACATCGGCTCGTAGGGCAGGCGCTCGAACTCGCGCTCCATCGTCTCCTTGCGCACCAGGTGCACGATGAGCTTCAGGCGCATCTTCCGGCGCACGGCGGTCTCGCCGAAGATTGCCTTGATGTCGAGCAGGCCGATGCCGCGCACCTCCAGCAGGTTCAGCAGCAGGTCGGGGCAGCGGCCCTCCAGCGAGGACTGCGAGACGCGGTAGAGGTCGACCGCGTCGTCGGCCACCAGGCCGTTGCCGCGCGAGATCAGTTCCAGCCCCAGTTCGCTCTTGCCGAGCCCGGATTCGCCGGTGATCAGCACGCCCACGCCCAGGATGTCCATGAACACGCCGTGGCGCGTGGTGCGGTCGGCGAACAGCTGGCTCAGGTAGGAGCGCACCAGGTCGATGACGTGGCCGGCCGAGGCCGAGGTCACGAACAGCGGGATCTCGGCGCGGTCGCACAGCGCCACGAGCTGGTCGGGCGGACGCTCGCCGTCGGCCACGATGATGACCGGCGGCTCCAGCGCCAGGATGCGCTGGATGCGGCGCGCCTGCACCTCCAGGTCGGCGATCGAGAGGTATGCGACCTCGCGTCGACCCACCAGCTGCACGCGGTACGGATGGATGTAGTTGAGGTAGCCGACCAGGTCGGCGGCCGAGCGCGCCTCGCGCACGGCGGCCTCGTCGAAGCGGCGTTCCGGGTGCGCATGGCCCGCGACCCACTCCCAGCGGAGCGCGGGTTGATGCTCTTCGAACAGCGCCTCCGCGCTGATGACGCGTGGCTTCATGGGCCGTTCAGGCGACCGACTTCAGCGGTTCCCAGTCGGAGATCAGGCGGTGCAGCGTGGCGGCGTCGACATCGCCCTTCAGGCGGTCGCGCAGCTCGCGATCGGACAGCATCTCGGCGATCTCGGACAGGATCTCGAGGTGGCGCTGGGTGGCCGCTTCGGGCACCAGCAGGAAGATGAGCAGGCCGACGGGCTCGTCGTCCGGCGCGTCGAACGGGATCGGCTGCTGCACGCGCAGGACGGCGGCCAGCGGGTTCTTCAGGCCCTTGACGCGGCCGTGCGGGACGGCGACGCCGTGGCCCAGGCCGGTGGAGCCCAGGCGTTCGCGGGCGAACAGGTTGTCGGTGACCGTCGCGCGCGCGATCGCGTGCTGGTTCTCGAACAGCACGCCGGCCTGTTCGAACACGCGCTTCTTGCTGGTGGCGTCCACGCCCACCTGGACGTTGGCAAGGGGAAGGATGGCAGCGAGACGGTTCATGAGCGTGCCTGGGCGGGTAAGCCGAGGTTTCCGTACGGCGCCCGGTGGTCCCCGGGCTGGAAAGTCACCCGGCAATTTCCGGGATCGAACAGATGATTATAGGAATGCGAAAACCGAGTGCGCACCTCACCGGCGGCCCGGCGGCCCTATCGGCACGCGAATGCTGCGGCGCAGCAACAATTTCACGAAATCCGGGGCCTGAAGGCAGGTTCGGCGGGTGTGACGGGCGCTTGAACGCACCGAATAACCCCTCGCCAGCATAGACCAAACGAACAAGGCGGCCATCAGACCGCCTTGTATGGATTGTGTCGGGTTGTCCGGCCGGTCAGGTCGGCAGCGGCAATTCCGGAGCGACCTGGCGCTTGCCGGTCGCGTGGTGATGATCCTGCAGGCGATCCTTGTGGCGGACCACCTGGCGATCGAGCTTGTCCATCAGCTGGTCGACGGCGGCATAGAGGTCTTCATGCGCCTGCTCGACGAAGATGTCCTTCCCCTTGACGTGGAGAGTGACTTCGGCTTTTTGTCGACGTTCCTTTTCCTTGAGATTTTCCACGGTGAGCAACACGTTCACGTCGACGACGCCGTCGAAGTGGCGCGTGATCCTGTCCAGCTTGGTCAGGACGTATTCGCGCAGTGCCGGTGTCACTTCCAGATGATGGCCGCTGATCGTCAGATTCATCAGTGCCTCCTTTCAAGCGAGAGTTGCGGACATGGCCCGGAAGGGGAGTTTTCCGGGTCGACCGTGCCGGCCTTTCCAGTCGACGTCGAGGCGACGGCACGAGTCCATGATGCGCCCGGCCCGACGGTTTGACCAGCCTGCCCAAATGCGGAAAACCGGGCTATATTCACGTGGATGACAGGACCGTGACCTGTACCTCCGCGCGCCACGGCGCCCGCGCTGGCTCCCGGCTTCCGCCGGTAGCGCGCGCTCCGCGGACGCCTTCAATCCCGCTGCAACGTGAACTGGACGACGTCGGTGTTGCCGGTGTCGAAGGCCGCTTCACAGTACGCGAGGTAGAACTCCCACAGCCGCACGAAACGCTCGTCGAAGCCCTGGCCGCGGACCTCGTCCAGCCGCGCCAGGAAGGCATGGCGCCAGCGGCGCAGCGTCTCGGCGTAGTCCGGGCCGAACGCGAAGCGCTCGACCACGCGCAGGCCCGCGGCGCGGGCGTGCCGCTCGAACAGCGCGGTGGTCGGCAACATGCCCCCGGGGAACACGTAGCGCTGGATGAAGTCGGCCGAGCGCACGTAGCGGTCGAACAGGTCGTCGCGGATCACGATGGCCTGGATGCAGGCCCTGCCGCCCGGCCTGAGTTGCCGCTGCACGGCCTGGAAGTACGCGTCCCAATATTCGCGGCCGACGGCCTCGAACATCTCGATCGACACGATCGCGTCGAACGGCCCGTCGGGCACGTCGCGGTAGTCCTGCAGGCGCAGGTCGACGCGTTCGGCCACGCCCGCGCGCGCCAGGCGCGCCTGCGCCCACGCGAGCTGCTCCTTCGACAGCGTCAGGCCGACGACGGCTACCCCCGTGCTCGCCGCGGCCTCGGCCACCGCACCCCAGCCGCAGCCGATCTCCAGCAGGCGCTCGCCCGGCCGCACGCCCGTGGCCGCGATCGCGCGGCGCAGCTTGGCCGCCTGCGCCTGCTCGAGCGACTGCGCCAGGTCGCCGTCGAACCAGGCGCTGGAGTACGTCATCGTCGCGTCGAGCCACAGCGCGTAGAACGCGTTGCCCAGGTCGTAGTGCGCCCGGATGTTGCGCCGGCTGCCGCCGCGCGTGTTGCGGTGGAGCGCGTGCTGGACACGGTGCAGCAGCGATCCCCACCAGCTGCCGTAGATCGCCTTGTCGACGACCTCGCGGTTGGCCAGGATCAGCCGCAGCAGGTCGGCCAGTTGCGGCGTCGTCCAGGCGCCGGCCATGAAGGTCTCGGCGAAGCCGATGTCGCCCGTGCGCAGCGTGGCGGCGAAGGTCGACCAGTCGTGCACGTCCAGCACCGCGTGCAGTTCCGGCTGTGACGCGCCGCTGGCCTGGTGCGTCGCGCCGTCGGGGGTGCGCACGGTCAGCGTGCCGGCGCGCAGCCGTTGCAGTAGCGCCAGCGCGGCGCGGGCCGCGGCGGGCGGGCGCGACGTCGCGCGGACGACGGCCTCGGAAGACGGCGGGAGCGTTCTGGAGCTCATGCCGGATTCTGGATCGATGCGGCCTCGTCGCTGGCCTGTGAAACCCGCGCTCCGCCAGCCTGGCGCAGGGCCGGGGCTGCGTCGGCCTCGCCGCGGCTGACCGGCCGCCGCGGCGGCGCGGGCTTGCGCTCGACGGCCAGCTTCCCGAGCCACAGCCGCAGCGCGTGCCAATGGATGCGCGCGACGATCATGGCCGTCATCGCCGGCAGCGTCCACAGCGCGAAACGCACCGCCCCGCGCGTCAGCGGCTCGACGCGGCCCGAGACGCTGGTGACCAGCAGCGGCGCGCCGTCGACGTGCAGCTCCACGCGCACCGCCGTGCGGCCGCGGCCGTCGGCCGATGCGAGGTCGGTGCGCATGAAGCGGAAGCGGTAGTCGCCGCGCGTCTCGCAGAACGGCGACACGTGGAACACCTTGCGTGCGATGGCCGTGCGGCCGAACGCGAGCTGCGCGCCCGCCAGCAGATAGCAGTGGCGCTCGCCGAAGGTGTTGTTGACCTCGACGACGACGGCCGCCAGCGTGCCGTCCGCGCGATGCGCGTACCAGAAGCTGACCGGCTTGAACGCGACGCCGAACATGCGCGGGATGCAGTGCAGCCAGGCCTCGCCATCGGCGTCGGCGATGCCCTCGGCGGCCAGCAGCTCGTCGAGCCAGGCCAGGCTGTCGGCGCGGCCGTCGCCGTGGTCGGCGTCGCGAAAGCCGAACAGCGCGCGCCGGTTGCGCGCGAGCGCCGGGTCGGCGGCGCGCCGCAACGCGCGCAGCGGCAGCAGCAGGAAGCAGGTCGGGTACGCGAACGCGTGTTCGACCGGTGCGAGCCGCCGGTGGCGCACCTCGCCGAAGGCCATGCGGGCGCGCGGCGGCGTCATGCGGGCTCGCCCAGCGCGACGCCGCCGGCGTCCGATCGGGCGCCGGCGGGCCGGCGCGCCAGGATGCCGTCGGCGACCTCCTGGCCCGACCGCAGGCCGTCCTCGTGGAAGCCGTAGCCGGTCCACGCGCCGCAGAACCACGTGTGCGAGCGCCCCTGCAGGTCCGCCAGCCGGCCCTGCGCGACGATCGCGGCGCCGTCGAACACCGGGTGCGCGTAGGCGATCCGCCGCAGCACCGTCTCCGGACGCGGCGCGTGCAGCGGGTTCAGCGACACGATGACCGATTGCCGCCACGGCAGCGGCTGCAGCTGGTTGACGCGGTAGTGCAGGCAGACGTGCCGGCTGCTGCCGCCGGAGACGACGTCGCGCTCGTAGTTCCACGCCGCCCAGGCGGCGCGCCGGCGCGGCAGCAGGCGCTCGTCGGTGTGCAGGACGGCCTCGTTGTGCTGGTAGCCGATCGCGCCCAGCGTGCGGCGTTCGTCCGCGCTCGCGTCATCCAGCAACGCGAGCGCCTGCGGCGCGTGCACGGCGAGCACGACCTCGTCGAACCACTCGACGCCCGCGCGGGTGCGCACGCCCGCGCTGGCGCCTGGCGCGCGTGACGCGTCGCGCGCGACGCCCAGCACCGGCATCGCCAGCCGCACCCGGCCGACGCGCGTGGCCAGCTGGTCGACGTAGCGACGCGAGCCGCCGGCCACCGTGAACCACTGCGGCCGCTCGCGCACCTGCAGCAGGCCGTGGTTGTGGCAGAAGCGGATCAGCGTGCCGACCGGGAAGCGCAGCATCTGCACCGTCGAGCACGACCAGATGCAGCCGATCATCGGCAGCAGGTAGTCGTCGACGAACGCGGTGCCGAAGCGGTGCGCGGCGAGGAACTCGTCCAGCGGCTGCGCCAGCTCGGCATCGGCCCCGCGTTTCGCGAGGCGGGTGGCGAGCCGGTTGAAGCGCAGCAGGTCGAGCAGCATGCCGTGGAAGCGCGGCCGCAGCAGGTTGCCGCGGTCGGCGAACACGGTGTTCAGGCTGGTGCCGCTCCATTCGAGCCGGCCGCCGTCGGCGCGCGGCGCCTGGACGGAGAAGGTCATCTCCGACTTGGCGACCGCCACGCCCAGCTCGGCGAACAGCGCGCACAGGCGCGGGTAGGTGCGTTCGTTGAAGACGAGGAAGCCCGTGTCGACCCCGTGCGTGACCGGCCCGTGCGCGCCGGGCAGCGTGATGTCGACCGTGTGGGCATGGCCGCCCGGACGATCGTCCGCCTCGAAGACGGTGACGTCGCAGTGCGGCGCCAGGCGATGGGCCGCGCCGAGCCCGGCGATGCCGGCGCCGACGACGGCGATGCGCGGGCGGCTCACGGCGCCGCTCCGGCCTGGCGCGCGTCGGGCGCGAAGGGATAAATGTCGCTGCGCAGCGCCCCTGAGCGAACAAGGGAGGGAGGGAGGAGGAGAAGCGCTCGGGACGTTTCGAGGGCGAACCGACGAAGCTGCGCAGCGAGTAAACCGGCTGGGGTGCCGCGTCGTGCGCGGCGATGCGGGAGCATCCTCGCCCCCACACAGTCGATAGGAGCGGATTTTGCGCCTGAAGTTCCGCGGGCCTGCGCGTCAATCACCTTGATTCGAGCGGGGTCGTGGCGCCCGCGGCGCCGGCGCAGGGCCCGGCGACACGAGGATTTGTCCTGGACGAGCATGGGCCTCCTGGCCGGATCGACGGCGCACTTTGCCAACCCGGCCGCGAGTTGTCCAGGATGGGGAGCCCGGCCGGCCGACTCCGTCGGGTTTTCGGCGCCAGCCCCGATCGGCCGCATTTTCGAGGGGCATTTTCGATCGATTCCCGAGACTCGTTCGGCAACCAGGGCGTTTTGTCGCACTGAAAGGGCCCGCGCCCGACTAAAATGAGGTGAGGAGACCCACGCCAGCATGCTGTACCCCGAACTGTTCAAGCAACTCGAAGCCGTCCGTTGGGACATGGACAAGGACATCCCCTGGGATTCCTTCGACGCGTCCAAGCTGACCGACGAGCAGGCCACCACGATCAAGATGAACGCCATCACGGAGTGGGCCGCGCTGCCCGCCACCGAGATGTTCCTGCGCGACAACCGCGACGACAGCGATTTCTGCGCCTTCATGAGCGTCTGGTTCTTCGAGGAGCAGAAGCACTCGCTGGTGCTGATGGAGTACCTGCGCCGCTTCCGCCCCGAGCTCGTCCCGACCGAGGAGGAACTGCACGCCATCCGCTTCGAGTTCGACCCGGCGCCCGCGCTCGAGACGCTGATGCTGCACTTCTGCGGCGAGATCCGCCTCAACCACTGGTACCGCCGCGCGGCGCAGTGGCACACCGAGCCGGTGATCAAGCACATCTACGAGACGCTCGCCCGCGACGAGGCCCGCCACGGCGGCGCCTACCTGCGCTACATGAAGAAGGCGCTCGCGCGCTTCGGCAACGAGGCCAAGGCCGCGTTCACGAAGGTGGGCGTGCTGATGGCCAGCGCGCGCCGCACCGCGCAGGCGCTGCATCCGACCAACCTGCACGTCAACGCCAACCTGTTCCCGCGCGACACCATCCAGAGCCGCGTGCCCGATCCCGACTGGCTCGAGGGCTGGCTGGACAAGCAGATCCAGTTCGACGCCGTGTGGGAGAACAAGGTCGTCGAGCGCATCCTCCACAACATGAGCCTGCTGCTGGAGCGCAGCTTCGTGTCGGTGCAGGAGCTCAATCGCTATCGCAAGGAAGTGACCGCGCTGGTCGCCGCCCGCGTGGCGCTGCCGGGTTCGCCGGATCCGCAGGCGGCCTGACGCCCGCCTCGCGGCGCGCACGATCCGACGCCCGGCCCTTGCGCCGGGCGTTTTCATTTCGGGAACGGGGGTTTGTCCCGGGGCATCCCGGGCCTGGCCGCCGGGGATTCGCCGGTCCCCCGAACCTATAATCGCGCGGCTTTTACCTGACGGCCGAGTGCGCGCGAACCCGGTTCGCGCCCTCGGTGGATGATCTTCCCGCAGCCCGTGCCTTGAGGAATCCATGAGCGAAGAGCAGCACCACGAAGAAGCAGAACACGAGTCCGGCATCAAGACGCCGAAGCAACTGATCATCGTGGTGGTCGCCGCGATCGTGGTGCCGGTGATCGTGATCATCATGCTCACGCAGTTCGTCTCCCTCGACAACAAGAGGTCCCCCGGCTCCGAGGCGCTGTCCGCCTCCGCCGTCGCCGCGCGCATCGCGCCGGTGGCCAGCGACGCAGTGTTCGACGCCAACGCCGTCGTCGTCACTAAGACCGGCCAGCAGGTCTTCGAGGCCCAGTGCACCACCTGCCACACCGCCGGCCTGCTCGGCGCGCCCAAGTTCGGCGATGCCGCCGCCTGGGGCCCGCGCGTGGGCAAGGGCTACGACGCGCTGCTGCAATCGGCGCTGCACGGCAAGGGCAACATGCCTGCGCAGGGCGGCGGCGACTTCAGCGACTTCGAGGTCGGCCGCGCGGTCGTCTACATGGCCAACCACGGCGGCGGCAAGCTGGCCGAGCCCGCCGCGCCGGCGGCCTCCGCGGCGGCTTCGGGCGCCAGCGCCGCTGCCGCGTCCGCAGCGGCCTCGGCCGCGTCCAAGTAGGCCGCCACGCTCGAACGAAAGCCGCCCGCGGGCGGCTTTTTCATGGGGCGACGCCGTTCAGGACGCCGCGTGAGCGCCGGTGGCTTCGCGCGGCGGATGCCCGTCCCACAGCGCCGCCGGGCTCAGGCAGAAGCCGAAGCGCGCGGGCATGGCCGCGAAGGCCAGCGGCTGCGGCGACCACAGGCCGGCCTCGACGGCGTCGGCGGCGGCCTCCATGTCCTGTGTGTGCACGAGGCCGAAGCCGGCCTCCGTGGCCAGGAACAGGCGGCCGCGCTCGTCGACCCAGGCCGACTCCACCGCGACGGCCGCGCCGCCCGCGTGCGAGCGCACCTGCGGCGCTGCGCCCGCCTGCGCCACGAGCCGCCACACGTGCGGCGCCGCCTCCAGCTCGACGTAGACGCGCTGCGGCCCGTTCTGGAAGTACCAGGCGCCGTCGGGCGTGCCCTCGTAGTTGCGCTCGATGAACTCGCGCAGCTGGCGGTGCTCGATGCGGCTGCCCTTGGACTGCGGGAACGGACCCGCGTGCTGGGTGCGGTCGTCGCGCATGTACCAGTCGCCGCGCGCATCCAGCGCCAGCCAGCCGGTGCAGGCCGGCACGTGGGGCCATTTCTTCAGTGCGGCGCGCACCATGTCGTCCATGCCGGATCTCCTGTCGTCGTGCGGATGCGCGCGCGGCCCCGGGGGCGGCGCGCTGGCGTCAGCGATTGTGGCTCTTGAGCCAGCCGAACACCGAGGTCGGCATGGCCATCGCGTTGCCCGGCGGCAGCCGGCCCGACGCGAAGCCGACGTGCCCGCCGTGCCGCGGCTGCCACAGCGTGACGTTCGGCCCGACCTCGGCCTGCTTCGGCAGCGAGTTGTCCGGCACGAACGGGTCGTTGCGCGCGTTGAGCACCAGCGCGGGGATGCGGATGTCGCGCAGGCGTGGCTTGGCCGAGGCGCGCTTCCAGTAGTCGTCGGTGTCGCGGAAACCGTGCAGCGGGGCGGTGAAGACGTTGTCGAACTCGTACAGGTCGCGCGCGGCGAGCAGGCGGCGTTCGTCGAACAGGCCGGGATGCTGGCGCAGCTTGGCCAGCGCCTTGGGCTTCATCGTGCTCAGGAACATGCGCGTGTAGGTGAAGCGCCCGAAGCCGCGGCCGATGGCGCGGCCGCCGGCCGCGAGGTCGACCGGCGAGCACACAGCCGCCACCGCCAACGCCTTGCTGCCCGCGCTCGCGCCGGACTCCTCGGCCCAGCGCAGCAGCATGTTGCCGCCCAGCGAGATGCCCACCGCCAGCACCGGCCCGCCGCGGCGCTCGCCGATGCGTTGCAGGATCCACTCGACCTCCTCGTAGTCGCCCGAGTGGTAGGCGCGCGGCGCGAGGTTGAGCTCGCCCGAGCAGCCGCGGAAATGCGGCACCGCGTACGACCAGCCCTGCTCGCGCGCCAGGCAGGCGAAGGCCTTCGCATAGCCGCTCTTCGAAGAGCCTTCGAGGCCGTGGAAGAGCACCAGCGTCGGCCGCGACGCGGGGTCGGCGACGGTGCCGTCCGCGTCGGCGAGGAAATCGACGTCGATGAAGTCCTGGTCGGGCGTCGTCCAGCGCTCGCGCCGGAACCGCGGCGGCGCGCCGACGGTGGCGCGGGCGAACAGCGACGGCACGATGGTCTGCAGGTGCCCGCCCGGCAGCCACCAGGGCGCCCGGTGGGTGAACGTGTAGTCGGGGGACATGACGGCGGCCATCGCGGAAATCTCGGAGAAAGTATGCGCCGGCCGTCGAGCAATCGACATGCCTAATTCGTGACAGGTTGCGCGGGCGCGTCAGTGCAGGACGGACGGCGCCTCGGCGATCTCGGGCAGCTCGTCGGGCGCGCCGGGGCTCGCGTGGTGCGCCACCATGCGCCAGCCCTGGCCCGTCTTCACGTAGACGTTGGTGGCGACGATCCAGCCCGTGCGCGGGCCTTCGACGGTGACCACGTCGATGCGCTCGAGCACGCTGTGCACCGCGCTGCCCATCGCGTGCACGACCTTGACGTGCTCCGGGTGCACTGCGAGCTGGCCGCTGGCGAACAGCGCCTCGAACGCGGCGCGCACGGCCTGGGGGCCCACCACGCGGGCGCCGCCGGGGTGCACGCACACCACCTCCTCGTCGTCGGCCCAGACGGCCATCACGCGGTCCAGGTCGCCGTCGCGCAGCGCCTCGTAGAACTGGGCCTCGGCGTCCTCGGGCGAGGCGTGCAGCACGGCCGCGCGGGCTTTCGGGTGAGGCATGCGGCGGTGGCTCCGGTCGATCAGTTGAAGACGACGGTCTTGCGGCCGTTGCGCAGCACGCGGTGCTCGACGTGCCAGCGCACGGCGCGCGCGAGGACGACGCACTCGACGTCGCGTCCGATGGCGGTGATGTC
>DASQCX010000322.1:0-2141 GCA_035634455.1 Burkholderiaceae bacterium | reverse complement strand
TGGTCGCCGTTCCAGTTGCGCGCCATCGTCCAATGGCCGGCGGCGTCGAAGAGGCCTTCCTCGACGCGCGCGAACATCGCGCCGTGGCCGTCCGCCGGTGCCTGCGCAGGGGCGATGCGCACGCGGGCGTGCTGGCCGGTGATGACGAACTCGTCGGGTCCGATCTGCGCGATCGCGACGCCGCCGCTGGGTTTCTCGGTGCCGGGCGGCACCTCGGTCGGATGGTTGGGCCAGGACTTCTCGCCGAACTGCCACTCCTGGAACGACACGGTGGCCGTCCACGCGCCGAGCGCGATCGTCTGCGGCTGGCGGTCGTCGCCCTCGGCCACGCCGTGCGTGCGGCCCTCGAAGGCCCATCTGGCCCACGGCCGGTCCATCGAGGCGAAGGCCGCGTAGGCGCCGGCGAAGGGCTCGACGATGGCCGGGCCGCCGGCCTGCGGCGTGCCGAGCGGGAAGTTGGTGAAGCTGGTGTAGTCGATGCCGAACGGCGAGATGCCCAGCGCGCCGCGGCCCAGCACTTCATAGACGATGCGGCCGTAGCCAGACGCGTGGCTCATCTCGGGCACCCACAGCGGGTTGTCCGGGCGCTGGAACTTGGCGAGCGTCGCGGCGATCTGCGCCGAGGCCGGGTTGTAGAGGTCGGGCGCGGCGATGTCGACGTGCGGCGCCGCGGCCTTGTAGATGCCGATGACGTCGTAGGTCGGGCCGCCGCTGGCGAAGTCGCTGTTCCAGGGCGCGAGCGGCGCGACCGCGTCGCGCAGCGCGTCGTTCACGAACACGGGCAGGTCGAGCGCGGCGCGGCCGGCCTTGGCCACCTGCTCGATGTAGCTGGCGATGGCCCACGCGTGGAAATACTGGTCGGCGTAGTCGCCGTAGACCTCGCGCCAGCTGCCGCTGGCCGCATGCTTGACGGGGGCAGGCTGGTGCGCGAGCACCTCGGCCGGCACGGGGCGCTCGAACGCGGCCTGCGCCTTCGCGCCGAAGTCGCGCGCGAGGCCGTAGGTGCCGACCTCGTTCTCCACCTGCATCATGATGACCGTGTGGCGCGTGGCGTCGGCCTGCGCCAGGTGCGTCATCAGCGCGACGAAGGCCTTGCGGTCGGCCGCGAGCGTCTGCTCGCCGAACGGCGACAGGCAGTAGCTCGTCTTGCCGTCCTTGCCGACCATGCGCGGGAAGCGCCTGTTGTCGAACTTGACCCACTCGGGCGTGTAGGCCGGGCTGGTGTTCTTCCAGGCGCCGAACCACAGCAGCGCCAGGCGCTTGCCGTGCTCGCGCGCCTGCGCCAGCAGCGTGTCGACGTACGAGAAGTCGAAGCGACCCTCGACCGGCTCGACCTGTTCCCAGGCGACGGGTATCAGGAGCGTGTTGGCGTGCATGTCGTCCAGCGCGGGCCAGACCTTGCCGAGCACGGCCGGATAGTTGCTGGAGTTGTTCGCCTGCGCGCCCAGCACGAGGAAGGGCGCGCCGTCGACGAACAGCGCGGCGTGGTCGCCGTTGCGCACGAGGTGCGGCCGCTCGTCGGCCGCGCGCGCGGCGCCGCAGGCCAGGCCCAGCGTGGCGGCGGCGAGGAGGAGGCGGGGGCTCATGCGCATTCGAAGGTCCTGGAGGGAGTATGCGGGGTCCGCCTGCCGGCGTGTGCGGCAGGCGGGCCGTGCGGGACGTGCCCGCGACAAGGGAATTTCAGGAGGCGCGGCGCGGCCTTGCGGGCGCGCGCCGCGCGAGCCGCCCGTGGCGCCGCGAAGCGCCGGGCGGCGGGGCGCTTCAGTACGAGTAGCTCAGCATCGCGGTGTAGCGCGGGCCGGTGTAGTCCCACTCGCGACCCATCATGCCGATGTGCTGCTGCATCTGCTGCTTGTAGACGGCGCTGAACAGGTTCTGGCCCTCGAGGCCGATGGTGAACTTGTCGGTGACCTTGTAGGAGATCGAGCCGTCCACCTGGCCGTAGGCGCCGGCCCAGGTCGGCAGCGCCCAGCCCTGCGTGTAGCCGCCCGAGGCGTCGAGCGCGTCAGAACCGTTCGTGCCGTTCACGTTGACCGCCTGCAGGCTGCGCGAGCGCCAGCTGTAGGCCACGCGCGCCGACAGCGGGCCCTGGTCGTACATCAGGGTCAGGTTGTACGAGTTCTTCGACAGGTTCTCCAGCG
>DASQCX010000321.1:0-2994 GCA_035634455.1 Burkholderiaceae bacterium | reverse complement strand
CCGGCCTGCGCGAGTACCTGCTGCGCGCGATCACCGAGTTCGAACAGCGCGCGCGCGCCGCCGGCGCGTCGCCCGAGCACGTGCTGATCAGCCGCTACGCGCTGTGCACGATGATCGACGAGGCCGTGGCCAACATGCCCTGGGGCGCCAGCCCCGAGTGGGTGCAGCGCAGCCTGCTGGTCACGCTGCACCGCGAAGGCTTCGGCGGCGAGAAGTTCTTCCAGCTGCTCGAGAAGGCGATGGAGGATCCGCGCCGCAACATCGACCTGCTGGAGCTGATGTACGTGTGCATCGCGCTCGGCTTCCAGGGCCGCTACCGCGTGATGGACAACGGCCGCCAGCAGCTCGACGCCTTGCGCGACCGCCTGCACGAGGTCATCCGCCGCGAGCGCGGCGAGTTCGAGCGCGACCTGTCCGGCAAGTGGAAGGGCGTGCAGCGCGTGGCCAAGCCGCTGGTGCGCCGGCTGTCCGTCTGGCTGGTGCTGGCCGCGGTGGCGCTGCTGCTGTTCGTGCTGTACCTGGTCTTCGCGCTGGTGCTGGCATCGAAGTCCGACCCGGTCTTCAACACGCTGGCCGCCATCCATTCCGACGTCGGCGACCTCAAGCGCGCGCCGCCCCCGCCTCCGCCGCCGGCCGCGCCGCGCCTGAAGCCGCTGCTGCTCAACGAGATCCTGGCCGGGCAGGTGGACGTCGACGAGGACGCCGTGTCCAGCCACGTCATCATCCACGGCGACAAGTTCTACGACCCGGGCAGCGCCGACATCCGGCCCGACCTGGTGCCGGTCATCAACCGCATCGCGCAGGCGATCAACCAGGTGCCGGGCGTCGTCACCGTCAGCGGCCACACCGACAACCAGCCGACCAAGCGCTCGCTGCGCTTCCCGTCGAACTACGAGCTCTCGCTGGAGCGCGCGCGCGGCGTCGCCAGCCTGCTGGGCCAGACGGTGCAGAACCACACGATCAAGGCCGAGGGCCTGGCGGACAGCAAGCCGATCGCGCCCAACGCCACCCCGGAAGGGCGCGCGCAGAACCGCCGCGTCGAGATCACCCTGCGCACCGGCGCATAAGCACAGGCTCGGGAACAAGACAACATGTGGGCAAAGCTCAAGCGCTTCTTCGCCAATCGCTGGGTGCTGGCGTGCATCGGCCTGCTGGTCGTGTCGCTGCTGATCTGGTTCGTCGGCGACGCGATCGCGTTCTATGACCATCGGCCGCTCGGCTCCGCCGGGGCGCGCATCGGGCTGATCGTCTTCATCCTGCTGGTGTTCGCTGCGGTCGAAGGCATCAAGCGATTCCGCGCCTGGCGCGCCAACAAGGCGATGCTGGCGGCCATCGGCGAGGGCGCGTCCAGCAATTCCGCGCTGTCGCAGCGCGAGGTCGCCGAGCTGAAGACGCGCTTCGACGAGGCGATGGCCACGCTGCGCAAGGCGCGCTTCGACGACAAGGCCGGCGGCGGCCGCAACTACCTCTACCAGCTGCCCTGGTACATGTTCATCGGCGCGCCGGGCTCGGGCAAGACGACGGCGCTGGTCAACTCCGGCCTGCGCTTCCCGCTCGAGGGCCAGATGGGCAAGGATGCCGTCAAGGGCATCGGCGGCACGCGCAACTGCGACTGGTGGTTCACCGACGAGGCCGTGCTGCTGGATACCGCCGGCCGGTATACGACGCAGACCAGCAACCGCGAGGTCGACGCCGCCGCCTGGACCGGCTTCCTGACGCTGCTCAAGAAGTTCCGCCCGACCCAGCCGCTCAACGGCGCGATCGTCACGGTGAGCCTGTCCGACCTGTTCACCTGGTCGGCCGCGCAGCGCGACGACTACGCGCGCTCGGTCCGCGCCCGCATCCAGGAGCTGTACGGCACGCTGGGCGTGCGCTTCCCGATCTACGTCGTCGTCACCAAGGCCGACCTGCTGGCCGGCTTCGCCGAGTTCTTCGGCGACCTCGGCCGCGAGGCGCGGGCGCAGGTCTGGGGCACGACGTTCGACTTCCCCGTGCCCGCGGGCGCCAACCTCGGAACGACGTTCGCCGCCGAGTTCGACGCGCTCGTCGCGCGCCTGAACGGGCGCCTGACCACGCGCATGGAGGACGAGCGCGACCCGCAGCGCCGCGCGATGCTGTTCGCGTTCCCGCAGCAGTTCGCGGCCCTGCGCGAGATGCTCAAGGCCTTCCTCGACGAGGCCTTCCTCAGCTCCGCGTTCGGCGAGGAGCCGATGGTGCGCGGCGTCTACTTCACCAGCGGCACGCAGGAGGGCAGCCCGTTCGATCGCGTGCTGGGCAACATCTCGCGCGCCTACGGGCTGGAGCGCCAGGTGCTGCCGCCGGCGGCGTCGTCGGGCCGCAGCTACTTCCTGACGCATCTGCTGCGCGGCGTGATCTTCGCGGAGTCCGACATCAACGGCCGCAGCGCCGTCATCGAGAAGCGGCGCGGCCGCATCGCGCTGGCGCTGTACTCGCTGCTGGCCGTGCTGTCGCTGCTGCTGATCGTCGGCTGGACGGTCAGCTTCGTGCGCAACCAGGTGCTGATCAAGGACGTGGCCGACGCTGCGGCCGACGTCGGCAAGCAGGTCGCCGCGATCCCGCCGCTGCCAAACGGCGAGGTGCTCACGGTGCTGCCGGCGCTCGACGCGGCGCGCAAGATGCCCACTGGCTACGAGGAGCGCGACGCGGGCGTCCCGTGGTCGCGCGCCTTCGGCCTGAGCCAGGCCGGCAAGCTCGGCACGCAGGCCAACCGCGCCTACCTGAACCTGCTGCGCGACGTCTTCCTGCCGCGCGTGGCGCTGCGCCTCGAGCAGCAGATCCGCGACGCCGATTCGCCCGAGGTGCGCTACGAGGCGCTCAAGACCTACATCATGCTGTACGACCCGGCGCACCTGAAGGCCGCGGAGGTCAGGAACTGGGTCGCGGCCGACTGGGATCGCACGCTGCCGCGCGACGTCACGCAGCAGCAACGCCAGGCGCTCGTCGGCCACCTGGAGGCGGCGCTGGCGCAGGCGC
>DASQCX010000320.1:0-1767 GCA_035634455.1 Burkholderiaceae bacterium | reverse complement strand
AACGCCGTGTACTCGGTGTCCGGGCGCGACGCCCCGGCCGCGAAGCCGCGCGGCTGAAACCGGCGGCGGGGCGCGCGGCTGCGCATCCTCGCCGCCATCGGCGACGTCCTTCGTCGACGGAGCGCCACGGCGCCCCGGGGGCACGCACGCGCCTGCGCTTTCCCCAGCCGCGCCGACGACTGATCCCCGTCGCGCCTCCCGTGACCGGCTGCTTTCCGATCCCGCTTCACCTATCCACCAAGAGGAGACACCACGAATGGAACGCATCACTCGGACCGCCCTGGCGGCTGCGCTGGCCTGCGGCGCGGGCCTGGCCGGCGCGCAGAGCAACGTCACGCTGTACGGCGACATCGACCTGTACGGCAACTACATGAGCAGCAGCAGCGGCAACCACATCATCGCGCTCGACGACGGCGCGCTGCTGCGCAGCCGCTGGGGCATGCGCGGCAGCGAGGACATCGGCGGCGGCTACCTCGTCAAGTTCCAGCTCGAAGGCGGCATCTATTCGGACACCGGCGGCCTGGCCGGCTCGGGCCTGTTCGACCGCCAGTCGTGGGTCGGCCTCGCGTCGCCCTACGGCGAGTTCCGCGCCGGCCGCCAGAACGGGCCGATCTTCACGCACGGCGACTACATCGACTTCACGCGCCGCACGCTCGGCTCGGTGGTCAACGCGTTCGGCGTTCCCGCGCGCTTCGACAACGACGTCAGCTACATCAGCCCGCGCGTGAACAACATGCAGTTCGAGGCGCACGTCTCGCTGCCCGAGGCCACCGTCGGCAACCACCCGCTGGTGCTGCAGGCGAGCGTGGACTACGTCGGCGACACCTTCGTCGCCGGCGCGATGACGCTGCGCGCGCTGCCGCCCTCGCACGCGACGATCAACAAGGACGTCGAGTACGACAACCTGTACGCCGACTGGAAGTACGGCCATGGCACGGTCTACCTGTCGTTCGTGCACAGCAACAACATCACGTCCAGCGCGGTGAGCAAGACGGCGGGCACGATCCTGAGCAACGTCGGCGGCTACAACGCCGGCACCAACGCCGACCTCGAGCACTTCTACAACATCTGGCAGGTCTCGGGCGACTACAACGTGACGCCGCAGCTGCGCGTGGGCGCGCTGTACGGCAAGATCGTCGACACCTCCGGCCGCGACCAGGGCGCGCAGGGCGGCTCCGTGGGCGCGTACTACGACCTGTCCAAGCGCACCACGCTGCTGGCGCTGCTCGACTCGATCCGCAACGACGCCAACGGCGGCTTCCGTCCGGCGGGCTCCGCGGCGCTGCACAGCAACTTCACGAGCGCGAGCGACGTGAACGGCCGGCGCATCAACGGCGTCCAGGTGGGCATGGTCCACCGCTTCTGAGCCGCGGGTGCGATGCGGGCTCCGCCGCGGGGGCCCGCCGCTCGCCGCGCCGCGCAGGGCGCGCCCGGATTCGCTCAGCGCTCGCGCGGCGCCTGCAGTTCGCTGCGCGTGGCCACGAACAGGCGCGTGAGCACGTCGCGCTGGCGTTCGTCGAGCACGGCGGCCAGCCGGTCGTGGCGGGCCTTGAGCTCCACCAGCGCCTCCTGCCGGCCTTCGCCTTCGTCGACCTCGGCGGCGATGTAGGTCGTCAGCGGCGCGGCGGCGCTGACGATGGCGGCGCTGCGGAACAGGATGCGCTGCAGCCGGCGTTCGTTGTGGCGGCCGACCTCGTCCAGGCTGGCGACGAAGTCGCGCCATGGGCCCTGCTGCGGCGGCGCCAGCGCCAGCTCTGGCACGCCCTC
>DASQCX010000319.1:0-1843 GCA_035634455.1 Burkholderiaceae bacterium | reverse complement strand
CCCCGTGAACGCCTGCAGCGCGCGCCCGATCGGCCGCATCGCGGGCGAGTAGCCGTACGCCGGCGCCGCCAGCACGAGCGCGCGCGTGAAGCGCGGGTACCAGGCGGCCAGCTCGAGCGCGACGCGGCCGCCGAGGGAGCTGCCGATCACCACCGCCTCGTCGACACCGAGCGCGCGGGCCAGGCTGCGCACCATGCCGGCGAAGAAGTCGATGGTGTAGGGCGCGTCGGGCTTGGCCGATGCACCGTGGCCGGGCAGGTCGAGCGCGATGACGCGCCAGCGATCCGCGAACGCCTCGATCGTGTGCTCCCACACCGCGTGCGACGCCGTCAGGCCGTGCACCAGGAGGAGCGCGGGGCCGTCACCCGCCTCGGCGACGTGGAGGCGCAGGCCGTCCACGAGGAGATCGCGCGTGCTGACCGTCATACCCTCACGGGCTCGCGAGGATCGCCGCAGTGTAGGCGACCGTCGGCGGCGCTTCGTGGGGCGCGCCGCCGTAGCCCGTCACCATGGACAGCGCGACGTCCGCCGCCTGGTTGCACGATGTGCCCCGCAGCTGCCGCACCGCCTCCGCGACGTGGTTCATGCCGGAGAGATGGCCCTCGGAGAGGAGCCCGCCGGCGGTGTTGCACGGTAGCTTGCCGCCGAGCGTGAGCTGTCCCGACGCCGCCAGGGGCCCCACCTCGTCCCAGTCCGCGAAGCCGTAGTGCACCAGGTCATGCACCACGCGCGGTGTGAACGCGTCGTACAGCTGCGCCACGTCGATGTCGCCGGGCCCGCAGCCGGCCATGCGATAGGCCTGCTCGCCGGCTTCACGGCCGCCGCCGCGGCCATCGTCGTACGGACGGATGAACTCGGAGGAGTGCACCTGACCCAGGCCGGCGATGAGCGCCGGCCGCTGCCGGAGGTCGCGCGCGCGCTCGGCCGTGGTGACCACGAACGCCCCGCCGCCGTCTGTGAAGAGGCAGCAGTCGAAGAGGCGCAGCGGCTCGTTCACGAAACGCGACGACTGGTGGTCCTCCAGCGTGATCGGCTTCTTCATCTGGGCGTCGGGATTCCGCAGGGCGTGCTGCCGCCAGGTGACCGCGATGTTGCCGTAGTCGACGCTGGTGATGCCGTGATCGTGCATCTGGCGCCGCGCCAGGTGCCCCATGAACGTGATCGCGCCGACGTCGCCGTAGGGAATCGTCCAGGGCGAGCCGAAGAGCTGCGGAATGATGCCCTGCGGATTGGTCTGCGTGCCGAACGTGCACAGCACGACCTCGCAGAAGCCGGCCTCGATCGCCATGACGGCGGTCTGCATCATGCCGACGGCCGTCGCGCCGCCCATGTCCATGGTGGCGCAGAAGGCCGGCGTGATGCCGAGAAATGCCGCCACCCGCGAGGCCCAGCCGTGCTGCTCGCCCATCTGCGCCGGCATCAGGCAGAGCACGCCGTCGATGTCGTCGCGGGTGATGCCGCAGTCGTCGATGGCGCGCTTCGCGGCCTCCAGGCAGAAGCCCATCGCGCTCACCCCGGGCACCTTGCCGAACCGCGACAACCCGATGCCCGCCACGGCGTGACGGTTGCGCAGGCGGGTCGGATCGCGCACCGCGCCTACCGCCTCTCGGAAGTGCGCGCGCTATCGGCGAACGACATGTGATCGGACTGCGACACTCGCGATTCGTATGTCGAACCGCCTCGGCTCGTGTCAAGAACTCGCGGCGGTTTCCTCGGCGACGCCGTCGCAGGGCGCAATGTCACCGCGATCCCCGGCGGCCCCCTCCTGCATCACGCCGACGAGCGTGCCATAGGCCACCGCCCAGGCGTCCCTCGTCTCGGCGTCGAAGGCGTCTCCGAGTCC
>DASQCX010000318.1:0-3362 GCA_035634455.1 Burkholderiaceae bacterium | reverse complement strand
GCCTGCGCGCTGCCGTCCGGCTCGACGCGCGCGACGACGCCCGACAAGGTGCCCACGAACAGCGCGCCGTCCTTGCCCTGCGCGAGCGCGGCGGGACGATGCAGCCCCCACTTCGCCGGCGCCTCGACGGCGGCGCGCGCGATCGTCGTGACGTTGCCGGCGGCGTCGATCGCGCGCAGCGAGTCGTTGCGCGTGTCGGCGACGACGATGCGGCCTTTCGCGTCGACGAGCACCGCGCACGGCGTGTCCAGGCGCGCCTGCGCGCCGGGGCCGTCGACGTCGCCGGGCGCCGCGCCGCCGGCGAGGGTCGTCACGGTGCCGTCCGGCGCGATCGCGCGGATGCGGTCGTTGTAGGCGTCGGCCACGACGACGCGGCCCTGGGCGTCGACCGCCACGCCCATCGGGCCGTCGAACCGGGCCTGCGCGCCGGGGCCGTCGCGCCAGCCGGGGTGGCCGTCGCCGGCCAGCGTGGTCACGACGCCGGCGGGCGTGACCTTGCGGATCGCGTGGTTGCCGGTGTCGGCGACGTAGAGGTTGCCGGCCGCGTCCAGCGCGAGGCCGGACGGCGTATCGAAGCGCGCGGCGGCGCCCTGCCCGTCGTGGAAGCCCTCGGCGCCGCCGGCCAGCGTCGCCACCGTGCCGTCGGTGCGCAGCACGCGGATGCGGTCGTTGTCGCCGCCGTCGCTGACGTACAGCGCGCCGTGCGGGTCCAGCGCCAGGCCGTACGGATCGGCGAACTGCGCCTGCGCGGCGAGGCCGTCGCGCGCGCCGATCCGGCCGTCGCCGGCGAGCGGGCCGATCTGCGGCGGCCATTTCAGCGGCAGGTCGGCGGCGGCCGCGGCGGATGGCGATGCCGGCGGCGCCGTCGACGCGCGATGTCCCTGCAGCCACCAGGCCGCCGCACCGGCGGCCGCCGCCAGAACCGTCGCCGCCATCCACGTCTTCTTCGCGCGTCGTCCCACTCGTCCGTCCTCCTCCTGAGGCCGCGCATGGTACCAACGCCGACGTGTCTTCGCGGATGCGACTAAGCTGCTGCCTTCGCCGGCGAGCGCGCCGGCCCGCTCAACCGACGACCGAGGAGAAGTCCATGGGATCCACGATCAACTTCAAGCGCCCCGACGGCAAGCAGCTGCAGGGCTATCTCGCCGAGCCGGCGCAGGCCGGCGGCGCGCCCGCCGTCGTCGTGATCCAGGAGTGGTGGGGCCTGAACGACCAGATCCGCGGCGTCGCCGACCGCCTCGCCCACGCCGGCTACCTCGCGCTGGTGCCCGACCTGTACCGCGGCAAGAGCACCGTCGAGCGCGAGGAAGCGCACCACCTGATGACCGGCCTGGACTTCGGCGACGCCGCCACCCAGGACGTGCGCGGCGCGATCCAGTTCCTGAAGACGCGCGCCGCCAAGGTCGGCTGCGTCGGCTTCTGCATGGGCGGCGCGCTGACGCTGCTGGCCGCCGCCAATGTCCCCGAGCTCGACGCCGCCGTCACCTGGTACGGTTGCCCGCCGCCCGAATACATCGCCGCCGACAAGATCAGGATCCCGCTGCAGGGCCACTGGGCCGACCAGGACCAGTTCTTCCCGCCCGCGCAGGTCGAGGGCCTGACCGCCAAGCTCCGGGCGGCCGGCGTCGCGCACGACTTCCACCACTACCTCGCCCACCACGCTTTCGGCAACGAGCAGGCCGTCGGCGAAGGGCGCATCGCCGAGACGCACTACGACCCGGTGTGGGCGCAGCGGGCGTGGGATCGGACGTTCACCTTCTTCGCGAGGAACCTCGGCTGAGCGCGTCCACGCTCCCCATAATGGCTGCATGAGCGACGACGACGACTCGATCGACTGCGGCAGCCACGGCAAGGCGACCGCGACCTACGTGTGCGGGCATCTTGCCGCCGATCCCGTGCAGCGCTGGCATGGCGACCAGCCGACCGCCGCCAGGCCTTGGCCCGACGCCTGGTGCGACCGCTGCAACGAGGCCTATCTGCGCGAAGGCGAGTGGAACGACGCGAGCTCGGCGGACCTGGACATCCAGCTGCTCTGCCACCATTGCTACGAGACCGCGAAAGGCCACAGCGTCGGCCGGCTGCGCGGCGCGTCGCTGGCCAGCTGGAACGACCTGCTCGAGACCTGCACCTGCGAGCTGCGCGCCAAGCAGGACGCGCTGGCGCAGCGCTTCGACCTCTGGCGCCACGAGCGCTGGGACTGGGACCAGGATCGCGCCGAGATCGTGTTCTCCAACGACGGCGCGCCGGCGGTCGTCGCGACCATCTCGTTCGTGGGTTCGTTGTCGACGCGCGCGGGAACCTGGCTGTGGTCCTGGGCGAACGACAGCCTGGCGGCGGAGGTCGTCGGCAAAATGGCCCAGGTCCAGGACTACGGCGAGGCCCTCGATCGCCCGCACCTGGCCGTGCCGCTCTGGCCGGCCGACGAGCGCGACGGCTGGGCCATGACGGCCGTCGCCGCGCACCTGCTCGATGCCGACGGGGCCTACCGGACGCCGTCGGACAGTGGCTTCCTCTACATGCTGCTCAGCGACGTCCGCCACGCGGCGTGACGGTGCATCCGCTGATCAGCCCGCCGACGCCGCCGCCATCTCCAGGAACCGCAGCTGCGGATCGAGCGCCAGCGCGCGCGTCGCGGCGCGGGCCTCGGCGGGCGGCAGCGGCACCAGCAGCTCGATCTGGCCGCCGACGCTGGCGCCGATCGCCAGGCCGTCGCGGTACAGCACGCGCGAGCCGGCCACGCGCGGCACCTTCGGGCCGGCGAGCACGGTGCCCAGCAGGTTGGCCGGGTCGGAGGCCGACAGGCAGACCAGCGTGTCGTCCGGCGGCTGCCTGCGCACGGCGCGCAGCGTGGCGATGGCGTCGGGCAGCGCGAACTGCTCGCCGGTCACGCCGGCGATGAAGCGGCCGCCGCGGATCTCGCCGCGCGCCTCCAGCCGGCGGTAGACGCGCACCAGCTCGCGCCACGGCGGCAGCCAGGCGGCCTCGCGGTCCAGCATCTCGTAGCAGACGACGCCGTAGCGGCGCAGCAGCGTGCGGGCGACGTGCTCGACGGCCTCCGCGGACGTCGCCGCATAGGCCGCGGCCTGCGGCGCCCGCACGACGTTCCAGCGCCCCGCGTCCTCGATGCCGAACAACGCGACCCGCCGCCGCGAGCGCGACGCCGCCGTCGCGCGCCTGGCCGCGGGCACCAGCAGCGCGCGCAGGCCGGCGTAGCTGTCGCAGCTGGCGCGGCCGCGCACCACGAGCTCGGCGAGCGCGTCCTCCAGCTCGGCGCGCAGCAGGCGCGCGCCGTCGGCCATCTCGTCGAAGAAGGACGCGCCGTTGGCCGCGAGGAAGTCGAGCACGCGTTGCGCGCGGCCACC
>DASQCX010000317.1:0-1636 GCA_035634455.1 Burkholderiaceae bacterium | reverse complement strand
GGACGCGGGCGCCGTTCACCAGCCGCACGCCGTCGCGCGCCATGTGACGCTCGATCACGGCCGCCGCGTCGGCGTCCTCGCGCGGCAGCGCGTGCGGCGCGTCGTGCACGACCGTCACCTCGGCGCCGAAGCTGCGGAACGCCTGCGCCATCTCGCATCCGATGGGACCCGCGCCGATGACGATCAGGCGGCGCGGCAGCTCCGTCAGCCAGAAGACGGTCTCGTTGGTGAGGTACCCCGTCTCCTCGAGGCCAGGGATGGGCGGTGCGGCGGCGCGCGCACCCGTCGTGATGACGGCACGCGAGAACTCCAGCGTTCGACCGTCCACCTCGATCGTGGTCGGGCTCGTGAAGGTCCCGTTGCCGATGTAGACGTCGACGCCGAGCCGGGTGAAGCGCTCCACGCCGTCGTTGGGCGCGAGGCCGGCACGCAGTCGCCGCATACGCGCCATGACGGCTGGGAAATCGACTTCGACCGCACCGACGCGCACGCCCAGCTCTCCCGCACGCCGCGCACTCGCCGCCGCGCGGGCGGCGCCGATGAGCGCCTTCGACGGCACGCAGCCGACGTTCAGGCAATCGCCGCCGAGGAGATGGCGCTCGATCAGCGCGACCCGGGCGCCCAGCCCGGCGGCGCCGGCGGCCGACACCAGCCCGGCCGTTCCGCCGCCGACGGCGACCAGGTTGTAGCGGCCGGCGGGCCGCGGATTCTCCCGGCCGGGAGGATGCACCTGCCCGAGCAGCCGCTGGTTGTCCTCGTCGTCGGGCAGGACGAGCGGTCCGGGTGCGACCGCGGCCACGGGCGCCGGCCGCGCGTGCGTGTCGGCACGCTCGACCGTGGCCTCGTCGAGGGCACGGCGGGCGAGGCGCGTGATGACGACCGTGACCGCGACCGTCGCGGCGAAGCCGAGGAAGGTGAGGGCCTGCTTCGCCGCCCCGCCGGAGGGCGCGCCGGAGGCGAGCTGGCTCACGCTGGTGATGAGCGATCCCAGGTAGACGTACATGGCCGTGCCCGGGATCATGCCGACGAGCGAGCCGACCAGGTAGTCGCGGAAGGTCACCTGCGTGAGGCCGTACGCGTAGTTCAGCAGGTTGAACGGGAACGCGGGCGAGAGCCGCGTCAGGAGCACGATCTTCAGTCCCTCGCGTCCCACCGCGCGGTCGATGGCGGCGAAGCGGGCGTTGCCGGCGACGCGCGCCGCGATGCGCTCCCGCGCCAGCGTGCGCCCGAGCAGGAACGCGACCGCCGCGCCGAGGTTGGCGGAGACCCACACCAGCGGCACGCCCACGGCGACGCCGTAGGCGAAGCCGGCGCCGAGCGTGAGGATCAGCCCCGGCAGCAGCAGGACGCAGGCGACGATGTACGCGACGACGAACACCGCCATGCCGGTGGCGCCGGCGTCGCGGATCCAGGCGACGAAGCGCAGCAGCCACTGGTTGACGGGAAGGAGCTTCAGGGCGACCAGCAGGGCGACCAGAACGAGCGCGAGCAGGACGAGGCGGCCCGTGCCGCCGGCAGGCCGCGCTTCGGGAGATGCCAGGGTCGCTTGCCCGCGCGGGGCGCTCATCGAGACTCCGTCACCACGCGTTGGATGACCACGGCGGACGCGCCGTTTCGCGACAGTAGCACGCGGCGC
>DASQCX010000316.1:0-2789 GCA_035634455.1 Burkholderiaceae bacterium | reverse complement strand
GGTGGCCGCGCTGTCGTTCCGTCCCGAATTCCTCGAGGCGCTCGCGTGCAGCGGCGGGTCGACCTGGGTGTCGGGCAATCCGCTCGATGCGCAGGCCTTGTGGTCTTCGGTGAGCCTCGCGGGCGGCATGGTGGCCCCCGTGTGCAACGCGTTCTCCGCGATCCCGGTCGCCGCGGGCGGCCAGCCGCAGGCGCTGCTCGGCGCGGACCAGGGCGTCTTCGTCAGCCTGGATGGCGCGACGTTCCAGTCGACGCAGGCCGTCGGCACCAGTCCATCGGCGGACGCGTTCGCGGTCGGCCAGCGGCCCGGCGCGATGTCGTCGCTGCTGTTCGTGGGCACCGGCTTCGGCGTGGTCACGTCGCCCGTCGCCTCCGTGCAGGCGGGCGCCGGCTGGACGGCGAGCAACGGTCCCGCGTCGGCGGTGTCGGGCGCCGCCAGCCAGCGCCTGGACAACGCCGGCATCGTGGACACCGCCGTCATCGGCCAGCGCCTGTTCGCGGCCGCGCAGGACACGCAGTACGCCGAGGTGTTCGCCAGCGGCGACGGCGGCGCGACGTGGACGGCCACGGGCGTCGGCGGCGTGCTCGGGATGGGCGAATCGCTGAACGTGATGCTGGCCGACACCGCCAACCAGATCCTGTACCTCGGCACCTCGCAGGGCCTGCTGGCCTACGACCCGGCCGCCGCCACCTGGGTGGCCGTCAGCCCCGGCACGATCGCCACCCGCGTGAGCGCGCTCGAGCTGGGCCCCGACGCGCTGTTCGCGGCCACGGACGACGGCGTCTTCGCCGTGCCGCTCGGCCGCAACCCGGCGGGCGCGACGCCGGTGGCCGCGGGCCTGGCCGGCAGCAGCGTCCGCTCGCTGCTCGTGACGCCGTCCGTCGTGCTGGCCGGCACCGTCGACGCGACCGACGACAACCACGTCTTCTTCACCAGCGAGGCGGCCGCCGCGCAGGGCACCGGGCTGTGGCAGGCCTTCGGCGTCGGCTCGGCGGGCACCCGGCGCATCACCAGCCTGCTGCTGCTGGACACGACCCTGATGGCTGCCACCAACGGCAACCTGGTGCTGGTCGCGTCCGCGGGTTCGACCTGGACGTCCGCCAACACGAGCGCGGACGCGGCGCAGCAGATCGCCGATCCGTTCGGCGCGGTGACCAGCCTCTACAGCGACGGCACGACGATCTTCGCGGCCACCGGCAGCCAGGGCATCTTCGTGACGCCGGTCGGCACGAGCTTCGCGTGGACGCCGTATGGCGGCACGGCACCGACGGCCCTGCCGTCGACCGAGGTGCGCCGGCTGCGCCCCGGGGACGG
Source organism: Burkholderiaceae bacterium (assembly GCA_035634455.1). Taxonomy (GTDB): domain Bacteria; phylum Pseudomonadota; class Gammaproteobacteria; order Burkholderiales; family Burkholderiaceae_C; genus Scleromatobacter. Next base: position 1,475 of record DASQCX010000316.1, on the reverse strand, counting down.
CGTGATCTACGCGTCGACCCGCGCGGGCGTGGCCGTCACCGCCGATCCGGTGCTGTCGTCGACCCCGCCCGCGTCGACGCCGTCCTCCCCGTCGCCGGGCGGCAGCTCGGGCGGCGGCGCGGCGTCGCCGGGGTGGCTGCTCGCGCTCCTGGCGGCCGGCTTCGCGTTGCGGCGGCGGGCGCGCATGTAGCGTGGACAGGCCCTAGAAGGCGTTCCAGGGGCCATCGGTCGACAGCGACTGGCCCCAGATCGACGTGTAGACCGTGCGGCCGTAGAAGAACGGCAGGCCCCAGACGAAGCTCGACGAGCCCGCGGTGATCGAGCCCGCGAGGTCGTCCAGGCCGAGGCTGGAGGTGGCGAACAGCGCGTCGGCGTTGACCACCTCGTAGGCGACGGACGCGCTCGCCCCGGTGTTGTCGGAGATGACGGCCGTGCGTTGCAGAGCGGTGGCCGGACAGTACCAGTTCGACGCCGCGCCCGTGGTGTTCTGGCAGCCCTGCGCGACGCTGGCGTCGTCGAAGAAGTAGGCGTTGGAGCCGCTGTCGATGTAGCTGTCCGGATAGCGGATCGACGCGGCCGTCGTCGTGAAGTAGAGATAGGTCGAGTCGGCCGGGTTCACGTCGACGTGCATGATCGCGGCGGTCGCGGGGATCTGGTTGTTGGTCTGCGTGCCGATGCCGAACACGAGCCGCCCCGTGGCCGTGCCCGCCCCGAACGCCGGCAGCTTGGGAAGGGCGATGAGCGTGCCGTTGTTGTCCGTGGCGAAATACGTCACCGGGTTCTGCACCTGCAGGTTGGCGGGCAGCGCGGCAGGCACGCAGGTCGCCGTGCACGAGTAGTAGAGCGTGTAGCCGCTGCTGTAGTCGCCGTTGGCGCAGGCCAGCCCGCAGTCGTAGGCGATCATCCCGACGCCCAGGATGCCGTTGGCCTGCAGCGTCGCGGCGGAGTTCATGAGCTGCCCGTTCGAGGCGGCGACGCACTCGGCCGGCGCGGCGGGGGCCGGCGACGTCGAGTCGTCGATCAGCTGCACGGGCAGCGAGGCCGCGCGTTCGCCGGCGATCTGCAGGTCGGCGGTGGCCAGCGGCCCCCAGACCGCGCCGAGCACGAACGGATAGCACTCGAGGGCGGCGCCCGCGGGCGTGCCGGTGGCCGCGTTCGCCGGCACGGCCATGGGCGGCAGCCCCAGGTTGGCGACCTTGCTCTTGAGCAGCCGCAGGCCGACCGAGCCCGTGTCGAGGAAGACGTGGTCGACGACCACGCACTGGCCCGCGGATCCCGGCGCGCAGATGGTCACCGTCACGTAGGGCACGTTGACGGCGCCGATCGCAAAGCTGCTCGCGGGGCCGGCGTCGATCACGATCTGCGTGGTGTTGTCACCGGTCGGCGTGTCCTGGTGGGCTTCGGTGACGCTGGTGCCGCCGCCGACGCCGGGGCCGGTGATCGTCGTCGTCGAGGACGAGCCGCCGCACGCGGCC
>DASQCX010000315.1:0-1659 GCA_035634455.1 Burkholderiaceae bacterium | reverse complement strand
GCGCAGGTCCGGCAGGGCGTGATAGGCGCGGTACAGGTAGCTGGAGCCGTCCACCAGGAGCAGGGTTTTCTGGGTCATCGCGCCATTGTGCCGGGTGGTGCGGGCCCCTCGCCGCGGCGGCTCCGGCGCCGGCCGCCGCCCAACACAGCTTTACAGCCAGGCTTCGGAATCCGCGAAGTCCCGCGAGGGGCGAGCGACTAGAATGGGCGCATGACCGCCCGTCTCGCTTCGACCCTTGTTTCCGCCTGCCTGCTGGCGCTGTCCGGCGCGTCCGCCTTCGCGCAGCACAACCCGAAGCCGGCGCCCGCGCACGCGCCGGAAGCGGCGTCGGCGCCCAAGGCGAGCGTCGACCCGGTCACCGGCGCGCTGGTCGACGAGGCCCCGCCCGTGCCGAGCAAGGACGCGAAGATCGAGCACCTGGTGTCGGAGGACTCGCAGGTGCGCATCGAGGAGACCCGCGTGCGCGGCGTCACCAAGAAGATCGTCGTGCACTCCAAGATCACCGGCGACAGCTACGAGATCCAGCCGCGCGACCCCAGCCTGGCGCCGGAGCACGACAAGGCCGCCGGCATGCGCACGTTCTCGTTCGGCTTCTGAGCCGTGTCCGGCGCGACCGCCGCGCGCGACGCCCTGGCCGGCGCCGCCTTCCACCGAGTCTCCTGATGGCCGTCTACACCGAAGTCGACGCCGACACGGCGGCCGCGCTGCTGCGCACGCTGGACGCGGGCACGCTCACCTCGATGCGCGGCTGCGCCGGCGGCATCGAGAACACCAACTACTTCGTCCACTCCGACAAGGGCGACTGGGTGTTGACGGTGTTCGAGCGCCTGGGCTTCGACCAGCTGCCGTTCTACCTCGGCCTGATGCAGCACCTGGCGCGCAAGGGCCTGCCGGTGCCCGAGCCGCGCACGGACGCATCGGGCAACTTCCTGCACTCGATCGCCGGCAAGCCGGCCTCGCTGGTGAACCTGCTGCCCGGCCGGAGCATCGACGCGCCGATGCTGGCGCACTGCTCGCTGCTGGGCGTCACGCTGGCGCACCTGCACACCGCCGCGGTCGACTACCCGCTGCAGCAACCCAACCTGCGCGGCCTCGAGTGGTGGGAAAAGACGGTGCCCATCGTGCAGGCGCACGTGGGCCCGGAGCTGGCGCGGCGCCTGGCCGAAGAGCTCGACTTCCAGCAGCGCTTCCACGCCGCCGCCAGCACGCAGTCGCTGCCCAGGGGCCCGGTGCACGCCGACCTGTTCCGCGACAACGCGCTGTTCGACGGCCCGCCCGAGTCGCCGCGGCTGTCGGGCGTGTTCGACTTCTATTTCGCGGGCGTCGACCACCACGTCTTCGACCTGGCCGTGTGCGTCAACGACTGGTGCATCGACCTGGCCACCGGCCGCCTGGAGCCCGAGCACGCCCAGGCGCTGCTGCGCGCCTACCACGTGCATCGCCCGATGAGCCCGGCCGAGCTGCGCGCGCTGCCCGGCATGCGGCGCGCGGCGGCGCTGCGCTTCTGGCTGTCGCGCCTGGCCGACTGGTACCTGCCGCGCGAGGCGGCGCTGCTGAAGGCGAAGGATCCCACCCACTTCGAGCGCGTGCTGCGCGACTGCACCGACCACGCCTGGCATGCGAGCCTCTGACGCCGCTCCCGCGCGGCCGCCCGTGGCG
>DASQCX010000314.1:0-5698 GCA_035634455.1 Burkholderiaceae bacterium | reverse complement strand
AGCAGCCCGAAGAACACGCCCGAGCGCACGATGCCCAGGTGCGGCACCAGCAGCAGCGGGAACGCGACGGAGACCACCAGCGAGCCGAGGTAGTCGAAGGTGAGCACCTGCGACACCAGCGTCGACAGGCTGTCGCGGCCCTGGAGGTGGCGGTCGAGCAGCCGCATCACGATCGGGATCTCGAGGCCGACGCCGATGCCCACCAGCGTCACCAGCCCGTACAGCAGCACCTTGAAGGAGACGAGGCTGGCCGCGGGCAGCGTCGCGTGCGCCGCGAACAGCGCGGCCGGCATCAGGCCGCCGATGACGCCGACGATGAGCTCGACGCGCACGAACATCGTCGCCAGGTGCTCGCGCACGTGGCGCGAGGCCCACGAGCCCAGGCCCATCGCGAACAGGTAGGTGCCGATGACGGTGGAGAACTGCAGCACCGAGTCGCCGAGCAGGTAGCTCGCGAGCGCGCCGGCGCACAGCTCGTAGACCAGGCCGCAGGCGGCCACCACGAACACCGAGGCGAGCAGCGCGAGCTCGCCCGGGCCGACGCGCGGCGCCGCGCCGTCGGCCGTCACGGAACGCAGCCGCATCAACCGTGGATCGCGGCGGCGATGATCATGCCGAGCGCGATGAACATGGCGCCGACCATGATCGCGAGCGCGACGTTCTTCTCCTCGACGATCTGCTGCCACAGGTGGTACGGCGTGATCTTGTCGATGATGACGAAGGCCAGCCACAGCACCACCACGCCGAGCACGGCGTAGAAGACGGTGCCGCCGATCGCTTCGGGCGTCAGCCAGGTAGGGACGGTCATCGCGTGCTCCTTCATTGATTGAGTCGTCATGGTGCCTCAGGGCGGCTACTTGTGCCCGCCGCCGCCGGACGAATAACCGCCCCAGGCGCCGCCGGTGCCGTAGTAGGCGCCCGTGCCCGCCGCGGCGCGGGCCTTGCACTGCTGGTATTCCGCGCTGTACGAGCCGAACGCGCGCTTGACGTCGCGGCAGGAGTCCTGGCTGCACCAGGCCAGCAGGAGCAGCACGACGACCAGCAGCACGATCAGCGCCGGCCACGAGATCAGGCCGCCCGCGCCGACCAGGCTGCCCAGCGACGGCGGCCCGCCGGCCATCGCGCCGCCGCGCTGCAGCTGAGCGGCCTTGCCCGCGCCGAGGCCGAACACCTGCGCCACCATCTCCGCGGGGATCGATTCGCCGGCCGACCACGTCGTCTCGCTGGCGGTGCTCTCCTTGCTCAGGAACGCGCGGTGGCCGCTGGCCGAAGCCTCGTAGTCCTCGTGCGCGGTGCGCTGGTGCGCCTCGACCTTCCAGTAGAACTCGCCGAGCACGTAGGTGGTCTCGGACGTGTAGGTCCAGCGCCGGCGATACCGGGTGCCGTACCAGGCCGCCTCGTCGCCGCGCAGCTCGGGCACGCCGGTGAGCACGCGCACGACGCTCCAGCCCTCGTTGGTGTCGACGAGGAAGGCGAAGCCTTCCTGGCGGTTGTAGAGCAGGTACTCGCGCCAGGCCTCGGACTCGTCGGAGCCGCCGGACATCAGCTCCATGCGCTCCATGTAGCCGACCACCTGCCACGGCAGCGGCTGCGCGCCGCTGGGGATCGGCAGCGTGCCGGTGCGGCCCAGCGGGATGCCCGGCTCGCCGCGGTTGGCCTGCGCGTAGTGCGCCATGTCCGGCCCGATGCCCCTGGACAGGTCGACCACCGACTTGCAGCTGTCGCACACCACCGACTGCGTCGTGGCCAGCGTGATCTTCAGCGGCGCGCCGCAGTTGGGGCAGGGCGGCGACTGCGCCTTGAACGTCTTCTCGCCCGCGCCGCCGATGCCGGCCTCGCGCAGCCCGGACATCTTGAGATCCGCCAGCCGCACCGACTTGCCGACCGACCACGTCGTCGGCCGGCCGTCGACGGATTCGAGCGTGCCGACCTCGTCGGCGGTGTTGCGCAGGTCGGAGACGACGATCGCGCGGTCGGACGGCGGCGGCTGCACCAGCTCGCCCTGCGCGGCCAGCAGCTTCGCGCGCACGACCGAGGCGACGCGCCAGGGGCGGCCGTCGACCGTGACGGGCGCGCCGGCCTGCAGCTGCTCGGGCAGCGGCGCGCCCGCGGGCACGGCCGCGTCGAACGCGAACACGTAGCGGCCGTTGTCCTCCGACAGCCAGCCGCTGCGGCCGTTGTCGAACAGCGCGTGCCACTCGTTCCACGGGCCGTCGTCGGTGCCGAACTGCAGCCGGCCGACGAGCATGAAGCTCGTGCCCTGGTAGCTGCCGCTGGCGCCGATCGTCAGCGGCGTGAAGTCGTCGAAGACCTCCGCGCTGGTGCCGATCCTGCGCAGCGACTCGCCGTCGCGCACCAGCGTGCTGCGGCAGAAGCTGCAGACCGCGCTGGCCGAGGCCGGCGACAGGAAGTCGACCGGCGCGCCGCAGTTCGGGCACGCCGCGCGCCAGGCGCGTTGCGGGGCGGTGGCCATCAGGCCCGACGGCCGTGCGCGCTCATGCGCGACGCCCGCTCGACGCGCCGACGATGGCGAGGATCGTCCTCACAGCTTCTTCAGCAGCTCGGTCTTCTTGGCGGCGAACTCCTCGTCGGTGAGGATGCCCTTGGCCTTGAGCTCGCCCAGCTTCTCGATCAGCGCCATGACGTCCTGCACCGGCGGCTGCGCGCCACCGGCCGGCGCCGCGGCGCCGCCGCCCGTGCCCAGGCCCTGCGCGAGGTTGCCGGCCAGCACCTGGCCCAGCGCGACGCCCGCGCCCAGGCCGACCGCGCTGCCGGCGATGCCGCCGCCGCCGCCGCCGTCGCCCGCGGCCTGGGCCAGCGTCGGGATCGACTGCGCGGTCTGGTACTGCATGAACTGGCCCATGTTCTGGCCGACCATGCCCATGCCGATCTTCTGGTCGAGGATCTTCTGCAGCTCGTCGGGCAGCGACACGTTCTGCACCGTGACGGCGTCGAGCGCGAGGCCGAGGTTGGCGAAGGCCGGCGCGACCGCCGTCTTGATCTGGGTGGCGAACTCGACCTGGTTGGCGGCGAGGTCCAGGAACGGGATGCCGCTCTGGGCGACGGCGTCCGACAGGTGCTGCAGCATCAGCCCGCGCAGCTGGCCGTCGATCTCGTCGACCGTGTAGGTGCCGCGCGTGCCCGAGACCTGCTGCTGGAACAGCTTGGGGTCGGCGACGCGCCACGAGTAGTTGCCGAACGCGCGGACGCGGATCGCGCCGAAGTCCTTGTCGCGCAGCGTGACCGGCTGCGGCGTGCCCCAGCGCTGGTCGACCTGCAGGCGCGTGCTGAAGAAGTAGACGTCGCTCTTGAACGGGGACTGGAACAGCTTGTCCCAGTTCATCAGGTTGGTCAGCAGCGGCAGCGTGTGCGTGTTGAGCGTGTACAGGCCGGGCCCGAACGCGTCGGCCGCGCGGCCTTCGTTGACGAACAGCGCGGCCTGCGACTCGCGCACCGTCAGCCGGGCGCCGTTCTGGATCTCGTTGTCCTGCATCGGGAAGCGCCACGCCAGGATGCCGTCCCCGGGCTCCTGCCACTCGATGACGTCGATGAACTGCTTCTTGATGAATCCCATCAAAGACATGGCGGCCTCCACTTGGCTGCGAGTTGCAATCAGCGCGGATGATAGTCGCACGACGGGCGACTTCCCGCCCCTGTCGACCGCCTGCGCCGCGCGGGCGTCGAACGCGCGTTTTCAGGGGCCCAACAACAGGGGATTGCCGCCGGGACGAAGCAATGCAGGGGCCCGTTCAGGCGGCGTAGCGGGCGGCGGTGAGGCCGTCGAAGTCGATCGCCGGCTTGCGGCCGCCCAGCAGGTCGGCGATCGCCTGGCCGGTGCCGGCGGCCATCGTCCAGCCCAGGGTGCCGTGGCCGGTGGCCAGCGTCAGGTTCTCCAGCGTCGTGCCGCCCATCACGGGCGTGCCGTCGGGGGTCATCGGGCGCAGGCCGGTCCAGAACGTGGCGCGCGCCAGGTCGCCGGCGTCGGGGAACAGGTCGGTCAGCACGAATTCCAGCGTGCCGCGGCGGCGCGCGTCGAGCCGCAGGTCGTAGCCCGAGAGCTGCGCCATCCCGCCCACGCGGATGCGGTCGCCCAGGCGCGTGACGGCCACCTTGTGCGTCTCGTCCATGATCGTGGACTCGGGCGCCGCGGCGGCGTCCTTGATCGGCACCGTGATCGAGAAGCCCTTGACCGGGTAGACGGGGATGGCTATGCCGAGCGGCTTGAGCCAGTGCGGCGACCAGCTGCCCAGCGCCAGCACGACGTGGTCGGCGGTGAGCCGGCCCGCGTCGGTGTCGACGCCGGTGACGCGCTTGCCGTCGCTCGCGATGCCCGTGACGTTGACGTTGAAGCGGAACTTCGCGCCCAGCGCCTCGGCCATCCTGGCCAGCCGCTGCGTGAACAGGAAGCAGTCGCCCGTCTCGTCGCCGGGCAGGCGCAGCGCGCCGACGAACTTGTGCTTCACCGCGGCCAGCGCCGGCTCGTACTGCAGGTAGCCGGCGGTGTCGAGCACCTGGTAGGGCACGCCGTACTGGTCGAGGATCTCGGTGTCCTTGTGCACGCCGGCCAGTTGCTTCTCGGTGCGGAACAGCTGCAGGGTGCCCTGGGTGCGCTCGTCGTAGGCGATGCCGGTGTCGGCCCGCAGCTGCTTGAGGCAGTCGCGGCTGTATTCGGCCACGCGCACCATGCGCGCCTTGTTGACGCGGTAGCGCGCCTCGGTGCAGTTGCGCAGCATCGCCAGGCCCCAGCGCCACATCGAGGCCTCCAGCATCGGCTTGATGATCAGCGGGCTGTGGTTCATCAGCAGCCACTTGATCGCCTTGACCGGCACGCCCGGCCCGGCCCAGGGCGACGCGTAGCCCGGCGAGACCTCGCCCGCGTTGGCGAAGCTCGTCTCGAGCGCCGGGGCGCCCTGGCGGTCGACGACCGTGACGTCGTGGCCGGCCTTGGCGAGGTAGTAGGCGATCGTGGTGCCGATGACGCCGCTGCCGAGGACGAGGATGGTCATGGTGGGACGCTCGCTGGACTCGTGATGGGGCCGACTATCGCACGCGGCGGACGCCGGACGGAACCATCCAGCCTCGCGCAAGCTCTCAGCGCTTCCAACCACCAGCCGTGCCAAGATGCGCCCCATGCAAAAACGAAGCCCCCACCGGATGCCGCCCCCCGCAGGGGGTGCTTCGCGAGCGCTGAGCGCCGCCATCGCCGCCGCTGCGACCGCCTTCTCCGCCCAGGCCGCCGGCCTGCCCGCGCAGGTGCGCGAGGTCGAGGGCGTGCACGAATACCGGCTGCCCAACGGGCTGCAGGTGCTGCTGATCCCGGACGCGTCCAAGCCGACGGTCACCGTCAACGTGACCTACCGCGTCGGCAGCCGCATGGAGGGCTACGGCGAGACGGGCATGGCCCACCTGCTCGAGCACCTGATGTTCAAGAGCACGAAGAACATCGCGCAGGTCAGCACCGAGCTGTCCAAGCGCGGCATGCAGTTCAACGGCACCACCTCCGACGACCGCACCAACTACTTCGAGACCTTCCCGGCCGACCCGGCGCAGCTGTCGTGGGCGCTCAGGACCGAGGCCGAGCGCATGGTGCACGCCAACGTCATCAAGAAGGACCTCGACTCCGAGATGACGGTGGTGCGCAACGAGATGGAGGCGGGCGAGAACAACGCGTTCCGCATCCTCATGGAAAAGACCAACG
>DASQCX010000313.1:0-3248 GCA_035634455.1 Burkholderiaceae bacterium | reverse complement strand
CTATCCGTACGACAGCAAGTACGACGCCTACCTGCGCGGCCAGGCCGTGCTCTCGCCGCAGGAAGCACGCGGCCTGGCGGTGTTCAACGACGCGGACAAGGGCAACTGCGCCTCGTGCCACATCAGCGCGATCAAGCGCGGCGCGATGCCGCAGTTCACCGACTCGGGCCTGATCGCGATCGGCGTGCCGCGCAACCGCGCCATCCCGGCCAACGCGAAGGCCGACTTCCGCGACCTCGGCGTCTGCGGCCCGCTGCGCACCGACCTCCAGGGCCAGGACAAATTCTGCGGCTTGTTCCGCACCCCGTCGCTGCGCAACGTGGCGCTGCGCGGCGTGTTCTTCCACAACGGCGTCTACACGAAGCTGGAGGACGCGGTGCGCTTCTACGCGCTGCGCGACGCGGACCCGGCGCGCGTCTACGGCCAGGGTCGCCAGTTCGACGACCTGCCGCGCAAGTACCAGGCCAACCTCAACGCCGAGGCGCCGTTCGGCGACGAGCCCGGCGCGAAGCCGCGCCTGACCGAGGCCGAGATCGCCGACATCGTCGCGTTCCTGGGGACGCTGACGGACGGCTACGTCGTTCCGAAGAACGACGCCAAGGTCGCCGCCGCGACGCGCTGACCCGCCGCGCGCGCAGGCGTGACGCGCCCGCGCGCGGGCGCCCGCCGGCTCACTGGCGCGCCAGCACCGGCGCGAGCGCGACGCCCGTGTGCGTGCGCCTGGCGACGAGGTGCTCCGGCGTCCCTTCCGCCACCAGCCGCCCGCCCGCCGAGCCGCCTTCCGGGCCCATGTCGATCACCCAGTCGGCCTCGGCGATGACGTCGAGGTCGTGCTCGATCACGACGACGCTGTGGCCGCCGTCGGTGAGGCGGTGCAGCACCTTGATCAGCCGCGCGACGTCGGCCATGTGCAGGCCGACGGTGGGCTCGTCCAGCACGTACAGCGTGTGCGGCGCCTTCTGCCCGCGGCGGCCGACGTCGTCGCGCACCTTGCTCAGCTCGGTCACCAGCTTGATGCGCTGCGCCTCGCCGCCCGACAGCGTCGGCGAGGGCTGGCCCAGCGTCAGGTAGCCGAGGCCGACGTCCTGCAGCAGCTGCAGCGGATGCGCGATGGACGGCATGCTGGCGAAGAACTCCACCGCCTCGTCGACCTCCATCTGCAGCACGTCGCCGATCGACTTGCCGCGCCAGGTGACGGCCAGCGTCGCCGGGTTGAAGCGCGCGCCGTGGCACAGGTCGCACGGCACCTTGACGTCGGGCAGGAAGCTCATCTCGATCGTGCGCACGCCCTGGCCCTCGCAGCCCGGGCAGCGGCCGCCGTTGGCGCCGCCGGTGTTGAAGCTGAAGCGGCCGGCCGCGTAGCCGCGCGCCTTGGCCTCCAGCGTCTCGGCGAACAGCTTGCGGATCGCGTCCCAGAAGCCGATGTAGGTGGCCGGGCAGGAGCGCGGCGTCTTGCCGATCGGGGTCTGGTCGACCTCCAGCACGCGGTCGACCGAGTGCCAGCCTTCGACCGACTCGCAGCCCACCGGCGCCGCCTTGCCGCGGCTGGAGACGAGCGCCGCCACGCTGGCCAGCAGCACGTCGCGCGCGATCGTGCTCTTGCCGGAGCCGCTCACGCCGGTGATCGCCACGAGCCGCTGCAGCGGCACGCGCACCGGCATGCCCTGCAGGTTGTGCAGCTTGGCGCCGAAGATCGTGACGTGCGTGCTGGCGCCGGCGTCGTCCGCCGCGAACGCGACCTCGCGCCGCGGCTGCATCGGGTGCGTCTGCGGATGCGCGAGCGCGCGGCCGGTCACCGAGTCGGGGTTGGCCGACAGGTCGGCCGCCGTGCCCGCGGCCACCAGGCGGCCGCCGCGCTTGCCGGCGCCGGGGCCAACGTCGATCAGGTGGTCGGCGCGGCGGATGGTGTCCTCGTCGTGCTCCACCACCACCAGCGTGTTGCCCTGTTTACCCAGGCGCGCGAGCGCGTCCAGCAGGATCCGGTTGTCGCGCGGGTGCAGGCCGATGGTGGGCTCGTCCAGCACGTAGCACACGCCCTGGAGGTTCGAGCCCAGCTGCGCGGCGAGGCGGATGCGCTGCGCCTCGCCGCCGGACAGCGTCGGCGCCGCGCGATCCAGCGTCAGGTAGTTCAGGCCCACGTCCTCCAGGAAGACGAGGCGGTTGCGGATCTCGCTGATGACGTCGCGCGCGATGTCGGCGTCGCGGCCGGACAGCTGCAGCGACTCGACCCACTCGCGCACCTCGGTCACGGCCCACTGCGCGACGTCGGTGATCGCGCGATCCTCGAACTTGATCGCGCGCGGCGCGGGCGCCAGGCGGGCGCCGTGGCACTCGGGGCAGGCGGCGTCCTGCAGCTCCTCGGCGTCCGGCTCCTTCGTGATGAAGGCCTGCTCGCGGCCGCGCTCGTTCTCGTCCTGCACCGAATCGTCGAACGCGGCGCGCTGCTCGCGCGTCAGCGCCAGGCCGGTGCCGACGCAGTGCGGGCACCAGCCGTGCTTGCTGTTGTACGAGAACATGCGCGGGTCGGGCTCGCCGTAGCTGGTGCCGCAGGTCGGGCACGCGCGCTTGGTGGAGAACACCTTCACCGTGCCGATGCCCAGCGTCGACTGGCCCTGCGCCATCGCGTCGGTCAGGCCGTCCAGCGGCGTCAGCAGGTGCATCACGCCCTTGCCGATGTCCAGCGCCTTGGCCAGCAGCGCGCGCAGCTCGGCCTCGCGCTCCGGCGCGATGACGAGGTCGCCCACCGGCAGCTCCAGCGTGTGCTCCTTGAAGCGATCCAGGCGCGGCCACGGGTCGACCTTCAGGAACTCGCCGTCCACGCGCAGGTGCGTGTGGCCGCGCGCCTTGGCCCATTTCGCGAGGTCGGTGTAGACGCCCTTGCGCGCCACCACCAGCGGCGCGAGCAGGCCCACGTGCTGGCCGCGGTGGTCGCGCAGCAGCTGCGCGGCGATGCTTTCGACGCTCTGCGGCCTGACCGGGCTGCCGTCGTTGACGCAGTGCTGGATGCCCAGCTTGACCCACAGCAGGCGCAGGAAGTGCCACACCTCGGTCGTCGTCGCCACCGTGCTCTTGCGGCCGCCGCGCGACAGCCGCTGCTCGATGGCCACCGTCGGCGGAATGCCGTACACGGCGTCCACCTCCGGCCGCCCGGCCGGCTGCACGATGCTGCGCGCATAGGCGTTCAGCGATTCGAGATAGCGGCGCTGGCCTTCGTTGAACAGGATGTCGAAGGCCAGCGTGCTCTTGCC
>DASQCX010000312.1:0-8997 GCA_035634455.1 Burkholderiaceae bacterium | reverse complement strand
CCGCGGGCCGCCGCGCGCGAGCGCGGGCCCGCGCCGGCGGACGCCGCGCCCGAGGCCATGGTCGACTGCGCGCACTGCGGCCTGCACTTCCCGGCCTCGGAGGCGGTGCGCGACGGTGCGCGGCTGTTCTGCTGCAGCGCGCATCGCGACGCGGGGCCGCGGCGTGGGCAATGAGCGCGGCGTGAACCGGGGCGTCGCCATCCATGTGGAATAGCAAGGAGCGCAAGGCGCGCCGCGCGGCGAAGACGCGCGAGGGCGCCGACGCGGGACTGCCCGAGGAGTCGTGGTTCAACACGATCGACGGCAGCGTCGACCTTCCGGCGGCCCCGGGCGACAAGGCCGGGGCCTGGGACGTGCCGGTGCTGCGCCCGCTCGCCGGCCACGCGCTGCGCCGCATCTTCGGCACCTACGTCGCGGCGCGCGCCGCGCTCGGCATCGCGCTCGTGCTCGCCAACGCGCTGATGGGCGCGGCCACCGGCCGCTTCGTCAGCGCGCCGCTGACGCTGTGCGGCATCTACGCGGGCCAGGCGCTGATCTGGTGGCTCACCGACGAGTTCCGCATGTTCCGGCTGCTGCAGTCGGCGCGCTGGCAGTGGTGGATGACGATCGGCGTCGACCTGGTCATCTTCGGCTCCATCCACTGGATCGAGCCGACCTCGCCGCTGAACTTCGTCGCGCTGCTGGTGCTGCCGGTGCTGATGGCGGGCATCCTGACGCCGCGCCTGCCCGCGCTGGCGACGGCGGCGGGCGTCGCGCTGATGCTGCTGGGGGCGGCCGGGCGCGTCTACCGCGTCGTGCCGGACTCGGCGGCGCTGATGTCGCAGGCCGGCCTGAGCGGCATCGGCCTGTTCGTGGTGGCGCTGCTGGCGGGCGAGCTCTCGATGCGGCTCGCGCACGAGGAGCGCACCGCGCGCGACAGCCGCGAGCGCGCGCGCCAGCAGGCCCAGCTGAGCCGGCTGGTGATCGAGGACATGGCCGACGGCGTGCTGGTGATCGACCGCCAGCTGCGCGTGCGCGCCGCCAACCCGTCGGCGCGCCGGCTGCTGGTGGCGCAGGCGGCGCGCTGCCCGTCGCCGCCGTTCTCGCTGCGGCTGCATCCGGGCTGGCTGGTGCTGGCCGACGAGGTGGACCAGGCCTTCGGCCGCGGCAACTGGCCGGCGGCGCCGTTCGACCTCAACATCCAGCTCGAGGACCTGACGCGCCGCGCGCTGCACATCCGCGCCCGCTTCACGCGCAGCCGCACCGACGGCGGCGACTCGGCCCCGGCCGACGAGCCGCTGTGCGTGCTGTTCATCGAGGAGCTGCGCTCCGTGCAGGCGCGCCTGCGCCAGGAGCGGCTGGCGGCGATGGGCCGCATCTCGGCGGGCGTCGCGCACGAGATCCGCAACCCGCTGGCCGCGATCGCGCAGGCCAACGCGCTGCTGGAGGAGGACGAGCTGCGGCCCGACCAGCGGCGCCTGATCCGCATCATGACGGACAACATCGACCGGCTGCGCCGCATCGTCGACGACGTCATGGAGGCCGCGCCGGGTTCGCTCGCACCGTCGCGCACGCTCGACGCCAGCGCCGAGATCGCCAGCATCTGCAGCGAATGGGCGCGCACCGTCGGGCTGGCGCTCGGCAGCGCGAGCCGGCTGCAGGTGCTGCTGCCGTCCACGCCGGTGGGCGTCGTGTTCGACCCCGACCACCTGCGCCGCGTGCTGGTCAACCTGCTGGACAACGCGATCCGCCACGCCAGCCCCGCGCCGGGCGGCGTGCGCATCTCGCTGAGCACCAGCGACGACGGCGCCTGGGCGTCGCTGGCGGTGGCCAGCGACGGCGAGCCGATCCCGCTCGACGTCGAGCCCTACCTGTTCGAGCCCTTCCACTCCACGCGCAGCCGCGGGACGGGCCTCGGGCTGTACATTTGCCGGGAGCTGTGCGAACGCCACGGCGCCCGGATCGATTTCCGGCGCCACGACGAGCGTCACTGCAACGTGTTCGAGGTGATGATGCCGCGCGAATCGCTGACGTCGGCGGAAGGCCGACTGGTGCTATGACAGCCGCCGTGAACACCGGCCAGGCCGGGCCGTCGGGCGCCGGCGCCGTGCACGCCAGCAGCGTGCTGGTCGTCGACGACGAACCCGACCTGCTGACGCTGTACGAGCTGACGCTGCTGCGCGAGGGCCTGGAGGTCGAGACCGCCTCGACCGTCGCCCAGGCGCGCGAGATCCTGCAGTCGCGGCTGTTCCGCGCCGTCATCAGCGACATGCGGCTGCCCGACGGCTCCGGCCTCGACCTGCTGCAGTGGCTGGAGCAGAGCGGCCGGCCCGAGAAGGTGATCGTCGTCACCGCCTACGGCTCGCCCGAGAACGCCGTCACCGCGCTGAAGGCCGGCGCGTTCGACTACCTCACCAAGCCGGTCGACCTGCGCCAGTTCCGCGCGGTCGTCGCCTCCGCGATGGGGCGCATGCGCGCGGCGCCGCCCCCGCCGCTGGCCGACGCGCTGCCGGCCGACGGCCGCGGCGACCCGCTGCGCCGGCTGGTTGGCGGCTCCGACGCGATGGCCAACGTGCGCGGCCTGGTCGAGAAGGTGGCGCGCAGCATGGCGCCGGTGCTGGTGCAGGGCGAGTCGGGCACCGGCAAGGAGCTCGTCGCGCGCGCCATCCACGACGTCAGCGCGCGCGCCGGCCAGCCCTTCGTCGCCGTCAACTGCGGCGCGATCCCGGAGACGCTGCTGGAGGCCGAGTTCTTCGGCGTGCGCAAGGGCGCGTTCACCGGCGCCAGCGCCGACCGCGACGGCTTCTTCCAGGCGGCCAACGGCGGCACGCTGTTCCTCGACGAGATCGGCGACCTGCCGTTCGCGATGCAGTCCAAGCTGCTGCGCGCGATCCAGGAGCGCGCGGTGCGGCCGATCGGCGCCACCTCCGAGCTGACGATGAACGTGCGCATCGTCAGCGCGACGCACAAGGATCTCGCCGCCGAGGTGCAGGCCGGCCGCTTCCGCCAGGACCTGTTCTACCGCCTCAACGTGATCGACATCAAGGTGCCGCCGCTGCGCGAGCGCCTGGCCGACCTGCCCGCGCTCGCGGACGCGCTGCTCGCGCGGCTGGCGCGCGAGGCCGGCGTCGCGCCGGCCCGGCTGTCGCCCGAGGCGCGCGCGCTGCTCGCCCGCTACGCCTTCCCGGGCAACGTGCGCGAGCTCGAGAACCTGCTGCACCGCGCCGTGGCGTTGAGCAACGGCGAGCTGATCGTGCCCGCCGACCTCGCGCTGCCCGAGACGCTGCTGGCCGGCGCGCCGCCGTCGCCCGAGCCGGACGCCGCTGCCGTCGCCGCGACGGCGGCCGGCGACGCCGTCGCCCCGGCGCTGGCCGGATCCACGCCTGAACCCGTGTCGCGCGCCGCCGAGCCCGAGTCCCTGCCGACCGACCTCGCGCGCTACCTCGACGAGGTGGAGCGCGAGATCCTCGTGCGCGCGCTCGAGCGCCACGGCTTCAACCGCACCGCGGCCGGCGCCAGCCTCGGGCTGTCGCTGCGGCAGATGCGCTACCGGATGGCGCGGCTCGGCATCACCGAGTCCGAGGCGTCCGACCCGGCATGATCGGAGACTGGGACGCCGGCTGGTGGCGCCACGCCAGGCGCGTGCCGTCGCCGAACTTCAACGCGCGTCCGGCCGATGCGCGCGTCGACACCGTCGTGCTGCATTCCATCAGCCTGCCGCCGGGGCAGTACGGCGGCGACGGCGTCGAGCGGCTGTTCACGAACACGCTGGACTGGTCGGCGCATCCGTATTTCGAGACGATCCGCGGGCTCGAGGTGTCGGCGCACTTCCTCGTGCGGCGCGACGGCACGGTGCTGCAGTTCGTGCCGATCGGCGCCCGCGCCTGGCACGCCGGGCGCTCGAGCTGGGACGGCCGCGCGGAGGCCAACGACTGGTCGATCGGCATCGAGCTGGAAGGCCTCGAAGGCGACGTCTTCGAGCCGGCGCAGTACGACGCGCTCGAGCAGCTGTTGCGCGCAGTCGACCACGTCTGTGCAATCCGTCACGTCGTCGGGCACGAGCACGTGGCGCCCGGGCGCAAGGCCGATCCGGGTCCCGGCTTCGACTGGGCCGGCCTCGCGGCGCGCCTGCGTTGGGACGCGGGTCGCATCCCGCCTGCGGACGACGATCCGCGCGCCTGATTCCATGCGGGTTGCCGGACCGCGATGCGGCGCGCGGCCAGCATCCATGCGGGTCGCGACGAGCGACGCGCGCAACGGCGCGGCTTGCCGGACCGCATCGCCGCGCGCTGCGCCGCGCCAAATCCGCAGCCCGTCCGCACGATTTCGAGCGTTCCATCGCGACACTACGGGTAGTGCCTTAGAGGTTTTTTGACGCTACGTATAGCGTTCGCTTGTTCGGCCTGCTACAGTGGCTCCATCGGTCATCCGGTAGCAGAACCTCAATGCTCATCCCACTCGACCCACCCTGCGACGAGGCAGCCGGCTCCAGCCGGCAGCCGTCGAAATCGAAGGTGGAGTCGTCGGCAGCGCCGAGCGGATAGGCCCCACACACGTCGTCGCACGCACTCGCTCAGGCAGCGAGTCGGGCCGCGGCTTTGTGTGTTGGAAAGCCTGAGGTTCTGCACACACTACGCACAAGTCATCCACAGCTTTTCAGTTCCAGACAATTCAGGAAGAGGGGTCGCCATGCAGGGAATCGCATCCACCATCAACGAGACCGGAGCCGCAGCGCACGTCGCGCCGGCCCAGACGGTCGTCGGCGCCCAGTCCGCCTACCAGGGCTACCAGATCATCCGCCGCAACGGCGCGGTGGTGTCGTTCGAGCCCAGCAAGATCGCGGTCGCGCTGATGAAGGCGTTCCTGGCGGTGCACGGCACGCAGGGCGCGGCCTCGGCCAGCGTGCGCGAGACGGTCGACCAGCTGACCGAGAGCGTCGTGCGCGCGCTGCTGCGCTCGCGCCCGGCCGGCGGCACCTTCCACATCGAGGACATCCAGGACCAGGTCGAGCTCGGCCTGATGCGCGGCAGCCATCATGAAGTGGCGCGCGCCTACGTGCTGTACCGCGAGCGCCGCGCGCAGGATCGCGTCAAGTCCGGCCAGGTCGAGGTGCGCGCCGCCGAGCCCGAGCTGTTCGTCACCGACAAGGGCGAGCGCGTGCCGCTGGACGTGGCCCACCTGCGCGCGCTGATCGAGTCGGCCTGCGCCGGCCTGGGCGCGGACGTCGCCGCCGAGCCGGTGTTCGCCGAGACGCGCCGCAACCTGTACGACGGCGTGCCGATGGACGAGGTCTTCAAGGCCGCCATCCTGGCCTCGCGCACGCTCATCGAGAAGGAGCCGGCGTACACCCGCGCCACCGCGCGCCTGCTGATGCACACGATCCGCAAGGAGATCCTGGGCGAGGAGGTGTCGCAGGAGCAGATGGGCGAGCGCTACGCCGAGTACTTCCCGAAGTTCATCAAGCGCGGCATCAAGGCCGAGCTGCTGGACGAGAAGCTGGCGCAGTTCGACCTGGCCAAGCTGGGCGCCGCGCTCGACGCGTCGCGCGACATGCAGTTCGACTACCTCGGCCTGCAGACCCTGTTCGACCGCTACTTCCTGCACGAGCGCGACGTCCGCATCGAGCTGCCGCAGGCGTTCTTCATGCGCGTGGCCATGGGCCTGTCGCTCGGCGAGATCGACCGCGAGGCGCGCGCCATCGAGTTCTACAACGTGCTGTCGACGTTCGACTTCATGTCGTCGACCCCGACGCTGTTCAACTCCGGCACCCGCCGCTCGCAGCTGTCCAGCTGCTACCTGACGACGGTGGCCGACGACCTCGACGGCATCTACGAGGCGCTCAAGGAGAACGCGCTGCTGTCGAAGTTCGCCGGCGGCCTGGGCAACGACTGGACCAACGTCCGCGCGCTCGGCTCCTACATGAAGGGCACCAACGGCAAGAGCCAGGGCGTCGTGCCGTTCCTGAAGGTGGTCAACGACACCGCCGTCGCCGTCAACCAGGGCGGCAAGCGCAAGGGCGCCGTCTGCGCGTACCTCGAGACGTGGCACCTGGACATCGAGGAGTTCCTCGAGCTGCGCAAGAACACCGGCGACGACCGCCGCCGCACGCACGACATGAACACGGCGAACTGGATTCCCGACCTGTTCATGCGCCGCGTGATGGAAGGCGGCGACTGGACGCTGTTCTCGCCGTCGTCCTGCCCCGACCTGCACGACCTGGTCGGCCTCGAGTTCGAGAAGGCCTACGCCGCCTACGAGGCCAAGGCGGACAGCGGCGAGCTCAAGCTGTTCAAGCGCATCCCGGCCAAGGACCTGTGGCGCCGCATGCTGACGATGCTGTTCGAGACGGGCCACCCCTGGATCACGTTCAAGGACGCCTGCAACGTGCGCTCGCCGCAGCAGCACGTGGGCGTCGTGCACTCGTCCAACCTGTGCACCGAGATCACGCTCAACACCAGCGACACCGAGATCGCCGTCTGCAACCTCGGCTCGGTCAATCTGGCGCAGCATCTGGTCGCCGGCGCCGACGGCCAGCTGGGCATCGACCACGCCAAGCTGCAGAAGACCGTGCGCACCGCGATGCGCATGCTCGACAACGTCATCGACATCAACTACTACGCGGTCAAGAAGGCGCGCGACTCGAACCTGCGCCATCGCCCGGTGGGCCTGGGCATCATGGGCTTCCAGGACTGCCTGTACCAGCTGCGCACGCCGTACGCCAGCGACGCCGCCGTGCAATTCGCCGACCGCTCGATGGAAGCCGTCTGCTACTACGCGTACTCGGCCTCGACCGAGCTCGCCGCCGAGCGGGGCCGCTACTCGTCGTTCAAGGGCTCGCTGTGGGACAAGGGCATCCTGCCGTTCGACTCGATCGACCTGCTGGCCAAGCACCGCGGCGGCTACGTCGAGGTCGACCGCTCGATGTCGCTGGACTGGGACGCGCTGCGCGCGAAGATCGCCGAGCACGGCATGCGCAACTCCAATTGCGTGGCCATCGCCCCGACCGCGACCATCTCCAACATCATCGGCGTGGACGCCTCGATCGAGCCGGCGTTCGGCAACCTGTCGGTCAAGTCCAACCTGTCGGGCGAGTTCACGGTGGTCAACGAGTACCTGGTGCGCGACTTGAAGCGCCTGGGCCTGTGGGACTCCGTGATGCTGATGGACCTCAAGCACTACAACGGCT
The DNA here is from genome assembly GCA_035634455.1 of Burkholderiaceae bacterium. Lineage (GTDB taxonomy): Bacteria > Pseudomonadota > Gammaproteobacteria > Burkholderiales > Burkholderiaceae_C > Scleromatobacter. Next base: position 1,832 of record DASQCX010000312.1, on the reverse strand, counting down.
CGCTGCGCGCGGTCGACCGCGTGCCCGAGGAGCTGAAGGCGCTGTACGCGACGGCCTTCGAGGTCGACGCGACGTGGCTGGTGGAAGCCGGCTCGCGCCGCCAGAAGTGGATCGACCAGGCGCAGTCGCTCAACATCTACCTGGCCGGCGCGTCGGGCAAGAAGCTGGACGAGACCTACAAGCTCGCGTGGCTGCGCGGCCTGAAGACCACGTACTACCTGCGCACGATGGGCGCGACGCACGCCGAGAAGAGCACCGTCGACCGCAAGCAGCTCAACGCGGTGCCGAGCTCGCAGTCGTCGGGCGGACTGTCCGCGATGGAGATCGCCGCGCAGCAGGCACAAGCCATGCTGGCAGCCGATGCGCCGGCCACCGACATCAAGTTCTGCGGCGTCGACGATCCCACCTGCGAAGCCTGCCAGTGACGCTTCGCGACGGCGAGTCCATCACGCGCCGCGGCGCGTGATGCATCGAACGAAGGACATCGGTCTCACGACGATTCACGACGATGCGAAACCACCCACGTCCATGCGCATGCATCCGCTCTTCGGATGCATCGCGCATGCGTGTCGCACGCGATCGCGATCACTCGATTTGCGGCCATGCACATGAGTCCGATGACGCTTCTTCGATGCGAAGCCGCAACAACGAGAGCGGCTCGCTGTCAATAAGTGCTTGGTGTTTGAACACAACACTCCGATAATTCGCAGCCATAGGAAGCACACACATGCTGGTCTGGGAAGACGACCTCCGGTCTCCGCAACATTCTTTGCCGCCCACCACCTCCGCGTTCGATCTCGATGGACGCACGGCCTCTCCGTCGCTCCGCGACGTGCAATCCGCCCCGGTGCTGACGCAAGCCGTCGACGCGCGCGCCGTGCCGCAATCCGAACCCCAGGTCTCGCCCGCGATCTCGATCGCCGCCACGCATGCCGCGAAGTCCGCGCGCCGCGTCACGGCCGCCGAGAAGCGCATCATCAACGGCCAGACCGACGTCAACCAGCTGGTCCCGTTCAAGTACAAGTGGGCGTGGGAGAAATACCTCGCCACGTGTGCGAACCACTGGATGCCGCAAGAGGTGAACATGTCGCGCGACATCGCGCTTTGGAAGGACCCGAACGGTCTGACCGAAGACGAGCGCCGCATCATCAAGCGCAACCTCGGCTTCTTCGTGACGGCCGACTCGCTGGCCGCCAACAACATCGTGCTGGGCACCTACCGCCACATCACGGCGCCGGAGTGCCGCCAGTTCCTGCTGCGCCAGGCGTTCGAGGAAGCGATCCACACGCACGCGTACCAGTACATCGTCGAGTCGCTCGGCCTGGACGAGAGCGAGATCTTCAACGCATACAACGAGGTCCCGTCGATCCGCGACAAGGACCAGTTCCTGATCCCCTTCATCGAGGCGATCATGGACCCGAACTTCCACACCGGCACCCCGCAGGCCGACCAGACGCTGCTGCGCAGCCTGATCGTGTTCGCGTGCCTGATGGAAGGCATGTTCTTCTACGTCGGCTTCACGCAGATCCTGTCGCTCGGCCGCCAGAACAAGATGACCGGCGCCGCCGAGCAGTACCAGTACATCCTGCGCGACGAGTCGATGCACTGCAACTTCGGCATCGACCTGATCAACCAGGTCAAGCTCGAGAATCCGCACCTGTGGACGGCCGAGTTCAAGGCCGAGATCAAGGGCCTGTTCATGAAGGCCGTCGAGCTCGAGTACCGCTACGCGGAGGACACCATGCCGCGCGGCGTGCTGGGACTCAATGCGTCCATGTTCAAGGGCTATCTGCGCTACATCGCCAACCGGCGCGCGCAGCAGATCGGCCTGG
>DASQCX010000311.1:0-1743 GCA_035634455.1 Burkholderiaceae bacterium | reverse complement strand
GGTGCCGAGGTTGGCGGCCTGGCCCGGGAACTGGCTCAGGCCTGGCTGCACGGTGGCGCGCGAGGCGCCGACCGACGCGCCGACCTGCGGCAGCAGGTCGGCCTGCGCGTCGCGCAGCAGCGCGCGCGCCGCGAGCACGCGCGCTGCGGCCTGCTGCACGTCCGTGTTGCTGGCGGTGGCGCGCTGGACCAGGTCGTCGAGCACCGGGTCGGCGAACACCGTCCACCACGCGCCGCGCGGCTGGGCCGCGGCCGGGGCGACGTCGACGAAGCGGGCGGCGCCGTCTTCCTTGAACGCGGCCGGCGCTGCGGGCGCGGCCGTCGGCGCGAAGGGTGCGCTGGCGCAGCCGGCCAGCGCGAGCGCGGCCACCAGCGGGATCAGCGCGGTCTTGAGGAGTCTTGTCATGGCAAATCCTTTCGTTGGGGAGCGCGGACGGGGCCGCGCTCGCGCTTCATCACTCGTCGGTGTGGCGCGGCGCGGCGAGCACCGGCTGCACGCCGAAGCCGCCCGTGTTGGCCGCGCCGCCGTGGCCGATGTCCACGCCGGGCGCCTCGACGTCGTGCGGCACCTGGCCGTGCTGCTTGAGCTGGCGGTTGCCGGCCAGCGCGCGCAGAAGCACGTAGAACACGGGCGTCAGGAACAGGCCGAACGCGGTCACGCCGATCATCCCGAAGAACACGGCCACGCCCATCGCGTGCCGCATCTCGGAGCCGGCGCCGCGCGAGAGCACCAGCGGCAGCACGCCCATCACGAACGCCATCGACGTCATCAGGATCGGGCGCAGGCGCAGGCGGCTGGCCTCGATCGCGGCGCGCAGCGGCGTGCGTCCCGCGAACTCGAGTTCACGCGCGAACTCCACGATCAGGATCGCGTTCTTCGCGCTCAGGCCCACCAGCACCATCAGCCCGATCTGCGTGAAGACGTTGTCGTCGCCGCGCGTGAGCCACACGCCGGTCATCGCGGCGAGCAGGCCCATGGGCACGATCATCAGGATCGCGAGCGGCAGCGTCAGGCTCTCGTACTGCGCGGCCAGCACCAGGAACACCAGCAGGATGGAGATCGGGAAGATCAGCACGGCGGAATTGCCGGCCAGGATCTCCTGGTACGTCAGGTCGGTCCACTCGTAGGTGACGCCCGGGGGCAACGTCTCCCTGGCGATGCGCGCGATGGCGTCCTTGGCCTGGCCCGACGAGTAGCCGGGCGCCGGGCCGCCGTTGACGTCGGCGGCGAGGAAGCCGTTGTAGCGCATCGCGCGTTCCGGGCCGAACGTCGGCGTCACCTTCATCAACGCGGACAGCGGCACCATCTCGCCGGTGGTCGAGCGCACCTTCAGCAGGCCGATGTCCTCGGCCCGCGCGCGGAACGCGGCGTCCGCCTGCACGCGCACCGAGTACGTGCGGCCGAACTTGTTGAAGTCGTTCGCATACAGGCTGCCGAGGTAGATCTGCATCGTGTCGAAGATGTCCGTCACCGGCACGCCCAGCTGCTGCGCCTTGGTGCGGTCGATGTCGGCGTACAGCTGCGGCACGTTGACCTGGAAGCTCGAGTACAGGCCCGCGAGTTCGGGCGCCTGGTAGGCCTTGGCCATGAAGGCCTTGAGCGCGGCGTCCATGCCGGCGATGCCCACCGAGCCGCGGTCCTCCAGCTCCAGCTTGAAGCCGCCCGTGGTGCCGATGCCCGACACCGGCGGCGGCGGGAACATCACCACGAAGGCCTCCTGGATCGCGCCGAACTGCTGGTTGA
>DASQCX010000310.1:0-1613 GCA_035634455.1 Burkholderiaceae bacterium | reverse complement strand
GTCGCGAAGGTCAAGGCCGCCGTCCAGGGGGCGACCGCCTATCCGATGGCCGCGAAGGCGCAGGACTTCAAGGGCCGCGCGCGCGTCGCCTTCAGCCTGAACGGCACGCGCCCCAGCGGCGCGCGCATCGAGGTCACGAGCGGCATGAGCATCTGCGACAAGGCGGCGCTCAAGGCCGTCGAGGAAGCGGTCTACCCGCCGGCGCCCGAGGCGTTCAGCCACGCCGACCAGGCCTTCGAGGTCTGGGTCAGCTTCGGCGCCTGAACCCGCGCCGCCGCGCCCCGCTCAACGCGCGGATGCGGCGGCCGGATCGGGCAGCCAGTCCGCCTCCGGCGCCGTCGGCCGCAAGCGCCCGAAGCGCAGCGCGAACGCGGGCAGCACCAGCAGGTTCATCAGCGTCGAGGTGACGAGGCCGCCCAGGATCACGATCGCCATCGGCCCCTCGACCTCGTTGCCGGGCTCGCCGCTGCGCAGCGCGAGCGGCAGCAGGCCGAGCGCCGTGACCGACGCCGTCATCAGGATGGGCACCAGGCGCTCGCGCGCGCCGCGCAGCGCGGTCGCGGCGTCCCACGCCAGGCCCTCGCGCTCGACCAGCTGCCGCCAGTGCGACATCAGCATGATCGAGTTGCGCAGGCTGATGCCGAACAGCGTGACGAAGCCGACCAGCGAGCCCAGGCTCAGTTCGGCGCCGGTCAACAGCACCGCGGCCACGCCGCCGACCAGCGCGAACGGCAGGTTCAGCAGCACGAGCGCGATCGCGCGCGGCGTGCGCAGCGCGAGCGCCAGCAGCAGGACGATCGCGCCCAGCGCCAGCGCCGAGGCGGCGAGCAGTTCGCGCAGCGAATCCGCGCGCGCCTGGGCCTCGCCCGCGAACACCGCGTAGACGCCGCCCGGCATCCGCACCGTGCGGCGCACCCGGGCCTGGGCGTCGCGCACGAAGTCGGCGACGGCGCGTCCGCGCACGCCGCAGGTCACCGTCTGAACGCGCTGGCCCTGGCTGTGCGCGATCCACGAGAGGCCGGCCTCCTCGCGGATGTCGGCGATCTCGCCCAGCGCGACGACGCGGCCCTGGCCGTTGCGCAGCGTGAGCCGCGCGATGTCGGCCGGTCGCTGCCGCCGCGCCGGATCGAGGACGACCGTGACGTCGGTGACCCGGTTGCCGTGCACGATCTGCCCGACCTGTGCGCCGGCGAACGCGGCCTGCACCGTGTCGAGCACGTCCAGCGGACGCAGCGCGTAGCGATCGAGCATCGGCGGGCGCAGCCGGATCACGAGCTGCGGCGTGCCCGGCGGCGACTGCAGGCGCACGCCCGCCGCGCCCGGCACCGCCTCCAGCGCGCGCAGGACGTCGCGCGCCGTCGCGGCGATGGCCTGCAGGTCGTCGCCGTGCACCTCGACGACCACCGGCGCCGCGACGCCCGTGATGGTCTCGTCGATGCGCTCGCTCAGGAAGGTGTTGACCGAGGTGGCCAGGCCCGGGAAGCCCTGCAGCGCCGCCTCGATGCGCGCCAGCGTCGCGGACTGCCGCGCGCCGCCCATGGGCAGCAGGTCGACCTCGAACTCGCTGATGTCGACGTCGGCCGGATCGACGACGTCCTCGGCGCGGCCCGCGC
>DASQCX010000309.1:0-20223 GCA_035634455.1 Burkholderiaceae bacterium | reverse complement strand
CAGGCCGGGATCCGCGGCGCCGCTCATAGCCCGAACAGCAGCGCCTTGGCGACGAAGCCCAGGGCGAACACCAGGGCCACGGAGAACAGCGCCACGGCCAGGCGCAGGTTCTTGCGGCGTTGCTCGGAGGTCAGTGCCATGGTCGGACTCGCCGGCGTTCAGCCGATGACCTTGGTCGCGGTGCGATCGAGCTTGGGCGGCGTCTCGTAGGTATGCCACGGCGCCGGCGACGGCACTTCCCATTCCAGGCCCTCGGCGCCTTCCCACGGACGCTGCGGCGCCGGCTCGCCCTTGCCGCGCATCGCGGGCACCACGACGAACAGCAGGAAGTACACCTGCGACAGGCCGAAGCACAGGCCGCCGATGGACGCGACGGCGTTGAAGTCGGCGAACTGCATCGGGTAGTCGGCCACGCGGCGCGGCATGCCGGCCAGGCCGAGGAAGTGCATCGGGAAGAACGTGACGTTGAAGAAGATCAGCGACGACCAGAAGTGGATCTTGCCGCGCGTCTCGCTGTACATCACGCCCGTCCACTTCGGCGCCCAGTAGTAGTAGCCGGAGAACATGCCGAACAGCGAGCCCGCGACCAGCACGTAGTGGAAGTGCGCGACGACGTAGTAGGTGTCCTGCAGCTGGATGTCGATCGGCGCCATCGAACAGATCAGGCCCGTGAAGCCGCCCATCGTGAATACGAAGATGAAGCCCACGGCCCACAGCATCGGCGCCTCGAAGGTCATCGAGCCGCGCCACATCGTCGCCAGCCAGTTGAAGACCTTCACGCCCGTGGGAACGGAGATCAGCATCGTGGCGTACATGAAGAACAGCTGGCCGGTGACCGGCATGCCCGTGGTGTACATGTGGTGCGCCCACACGATGAACGACAGGATGGCGATCGACGAGGTCGCGTAGACCATCGACGTGTAGCCGAACAGGCGCTTGCGCGCGAACGCCGGCACGACCTGGCTGATGATGCCGAAGGCCGGCAGGATCATGATGTAGACCTCGGGATGGCCGAAGAACCAGAACACGTGCTGGTACATCACCGGGTCGCCGCCGCCCGCGGGGCTGAAGAAGCTGGTGTGGAAGTGGCGGTCCGTCAGCGTCATCGTGATGGCGCCGGCGAGCACCGGCATCACCGCGATCAGCAGGTAGGCCGTGATCAGCCAGGTCCACACGAACATCGGCATCTTCATCAGCGTCATGCCCGGGGCGCGCATGTTGAGGATGGTCACGATGATGTTGATCGAGCCCATGATGGAACTCGCGCCCATGATGTGCAGCGCGAAGATCGAGCTGTCCATCGACGCGCCCATCTGCAGCGTCAGCGGCGCGTAGAGCGTCCAGCCGGCGGCGGGCGCGCCGCCCGGCAGGAAGAAGCCGCTCGCCAGCATGATGGCCGCCGGGATCAGCAGCCAGAAGCTGAGGTTGTTCATGCGCGCGAACGCCATGTCCGCCGCGCCGATCTGCAGCGGGATCATCCAGTTCGCGAAGCCGACGAAGGCCGGCATGATCGCGCCGAACACCATGATCAGCCCGTGCATGGTGGTGAACTGGTTGAACAGCTCGGGATTGAAGTACTGCAGGCCCGGCTGGAACAGCTCGAGGCGGATCAGCAGCGCGAGCGTGCCGCCCACCAGGAACATCGTGAACGCGAACAACAGGTACATCGTGCCGATGTCCTTGTGGTTGGTCGCGAACAACCAGCGGCGCCAGCCATGCGGATGGCCGTGCGCGTGGTCGTGCTCGTGATCGTGGCCGTGGTCGACCGGATGGGGCAGAACAGCACTCATGAGAGGGAATCCTTCAGCGAACGCTTGTGTCGGACGATCCTGCGATCGGACGGCGACTTACTTGGCTTCGGCGGCGACCACGTCCGACGGCTCGACGAGCTGGCCGGTGTGGTTGCTCCACGAGTTCTTGGTGTAGGTGATCGCGGCGGCGATCTCCGTCTCCGACAGCTTGCCCTGCCACGCCGGCATCGCGCCGTTGAGGCGGCCGTGCAGCACGGTGGTGATCTGCGCGTTGATGTCCTTGTCGTTGACCACCGGCGACGCGTCCAGCGGCTTGACCGGGCCCGCGCCCTTGCCGTCCGGCTTGTGGCAGACGGCGCAGTTGGCCAGGTAGACCTTCTCGCCGCGGGCTTCCAGCGGGCCGATCTCCCAGACCTTCTTCGGATCGTCGGCCGCGGCGGCCAGCGCCTTCTTCTGCTTGTCGACCCACGCGGTGTAGTCCTTGGCCTCCAGCACCACGACGTGGATCGGCATGAACGCATGCTCCTTGCCGCACAGCTCGGAGCACATGCCGTAGTAGTCGCCCGGCTTCTCGACCAGGAACCAGGTGTCGCGCACGAAGCCGGGAATCGCGTCCTGCTTGACGCCAAACGCCGGCACGCTCCACGAGTGGATGACGTCGTCGGCGGTGGTGATGACGCGCACCTTCTTGCCCACCGGCACCACCAGCGGGTTGTCGACCTTGAGCAGGTAGTCGTTGCCGGCCGGGTGCGCCGTCTCGGACAGGTCGCGCTGCGCGGTGTCGAGCGTGGAGATGAACGCCAGGCCCTTGCCCTCGCCCTCGATGTAGTCGTAGCCCCACTTCCACTGGTAGCCGGTGGCCTTGATCGTGAGGTCGGCCTGCGTGGTGTCCTTCATCGCGACGACGGTGCGCGTGGCGGCGGCGCCCATCGCGATGACGATGATGAACGGCACCACCGTCCATGCGATCTCGACGGCCACGCTCTCGTGGAAGTTGGCGGCCTTGTGGCCCACGCTCTTGCGATGCTTGAAGATCGAATAGAACATGAAGCCGAACACGACGACGAAGATCACCGTGCAGACGATGAGCATGCCGTAGTGCAGCGTCTTGATCTGGTGCGCGATGTCGGTGACGGCGGGTTGGAAGTCCAGGCCCATCACCTTGGGGCCGCCGGGGAGATCCGTCACGGCGTTGTCACCGGCGGCCAGCGCGGCGCCGGTGGCCGCCAGCGCGGAGAGCGCCAGGGCGGCGCGCGCGGCGCCCTGCCCCAGCTTGCGAATCGTCATCATTGTCGTCACTAGTTCGATCCTTCTTGTCGGGCCCGGGCCACTCGCTTTGGCCCGCTCGGCTTGATCAGAGGTCGCCTGCAGCCCGGCCTCCTCGGACCGGCGCGCACAGGGGAGGTGCACTTCAACACAAGACCCAATCGATTCTAGGGCCTGTTCTCGTCAAAATCGCGCTCGCGCACCTAGCGTAAGCCCTGCCCCCGCAGGGGCGCGCGCCGGCCGGTCAGCGCGAGGGACGGCCCCGGTTCAGCATGGCCTTCATGTCGTCGAGCCCGACCTGCGTCTGCGGCGCGACCTTGGCGCGCGGCACCGGCTTGAACGCGTGGCCGTAGACGACCTCGAACTCCAGCACCACGCGGCCCTGCGCATCGCGGCGCGCGCCGAGCGCCTCGAGCAGGCGCTCGCGCCAGCGCGGCGTGCGCAGTCCGGCGAAGCGCGCCGCGTCGTCGTTGGCGCCCAGCGTGCGCAGCTCGTCCAGCGCGGCCTGCGGGCTGCTCCAGGTCAGGCGCAGCGTCTCCTGGTCCATCACCGGGTCGGCGAAGCCGGCCTCGACGAGCATGTCGCCGAGGTCGTGCATGTCCGTCCACGGCGCGTGCGGCGTGCCCCAGCCGTAGGCGCGATAGAGCTCGCGCAGCGACTGCAGCGTGCCGGGGCCCAGCGTCGTGAACATCAGGAAGCCGTCGACCACCAGCGCGCGCTGCCATTCGCGCATCAGCGTGGGCGCGTCGGGCGCCCAGTGCAGGCTCATGTTGGACCAGACGAGCTGCGCCTGCCCCGCCGGCACCGCCGACTGCGCGATCGCGCGCGGGCCGGCCGCGCCCAGGCCCAGCCAGCGGCGCCAGGCCGGCGCGGCGGGCGACGGGCTCGCGGCGGGAGCGGACGCCGCAGACGGCGTCGCGGACGCCGGCCGCAGCACGCCGGTGACGGTCGCCTTCGGATAGGCCTGCGCGAGCGACGCCGCGCCGCCGCCGAGCTCGCTCCACCAGTCGAACACGTGCAGGGGTATCTGCCTGACGATGGACAGCCGCTCCGCCAGCCGCCGCGCGACCTCGCCGTGCAGCCACGGCGGCGACGGCTGCGCCGCGAGCCGGGCCCACGCGCGATCCAGCGCGCGCGGATCGAGGCGTTCCGGGCGGGATTCGGTGGCAGGTGCGGCGGCCATGCGAAAGTATATTGAGGCCATGACTTTCCCGTCCGACGCCACGCCCATGGCCGCAGGCGGCGCCGGGCCAAGCGGCGGGCGCTTGACATGCGGCGCCGGCTGGCTGGCACGGGCCCGGCGCCGGGTCGGCGGCCGCTGCGCCGTCTGCCGCGGCTGGTGCGCGGGCGATCTGTGCGGACACTGCGCGTCCCGCTTCGCGCTCGCGCGGCCGCGCTGCAGCGGCTGCGCGCTCGCGCTGCCCGTCGCCGACGCAACGGTCGACACGACGTGCCCGCGCTGCCGCCGCGCGCCGCCGCCATGGTCGCGCGCGGTCGCCGGCGTCGACTACGGCTACCCGTGGGACCGCCTGCTCGCCGACTTCAAGTTCCACCAGCGCCTCGACGTCGTCGACGCCCTGCTGCAACCGCTGCTCGCGCGACTGCAGGACATGCGCGGCAGCGGGCTGCGCGTGGTCTCGGTGCCGCTGTCGCGCGAACGCCTGCGCGAGCGCGGCTACAACCAGTCGTGGGAGCTCGCGCGCCGGCTCGCCCGCGCGCTCGCGCTCGACGCGCGGGCCGACACCCTGCTGCGCGTGCGCGACACCGGCCACCAGCTGGGCCTGCAGCGCGGTGCGCGCCAGGCCAACCTGCAGGGCGCGTTCGTCGTCACGCCGCGCCACGCGGCCTGGGTGCGCGGCGCGCGCATCGCGCTGGTCGACGACGTGCTCACCACCGGCGCCACCGCACGCGCGGCCACGCACACGCTGCGCGCCGCGGGCGCGTGCGAGGTGCAGGTGTGGACGGTGGCGCGCACGCCCGAAGCCTGAGGAGTGCGGTGTCAGATCCCGCATTTCGCACGACGGCGCATCGGCCGTCCGCGCAGGCCTCGGCGTGCAGAATGCAAGGCCAGACACCGTGAAGCTTCAACGCATGTTCCGCATCGTCCTCGTCCACCCCGAGATCCCGCCCAACACCGGCAACGTGATCCGCCTGGCCGCCAACACCGGCTGCGAGCTGCACCTGATCGAGCCGCTGGGCTTCTCGATGGAGGACAAGCTGCTGCGCCGCGCCGGCCTCGACTACCACGAGTTCGCCGACGTCCGCCGCCACGCGTGCTGGGAGGACTACGCCGCGACGGTCGACGCGTCGCGCTGCTTCGCGTTCTCGACGCGCGGCAGCGGCACGCTCGCGAGCGTGGACTGGCGCGCCGGCGACAGCCTGGTCTTCGGCAGCGAATCGGCCGGCCTGCCGCCCGCGCTGCGCGCCGGCTTTCCGCCTGAACGCCTGGTTCGCCTGCCGCTGCTGCCGGGCCAGCGCAGCCTCAACCTGAGCAACGCGGTGGCGGTGGCGGTGTTCGAGGCGTGGCGCGTGAACGGCTACGCGGGGAGCGTGTAGCTCAGACGCCCTCGCTGCGCGAATCGCGCCGCATCAGCGACGCGACGGCATCGCGCGCGGCGATGCGGCGGTGGATCACGGCGGAGACCATGTCGGCGATCGGCATCGCGACGCCGTGGTCGTGCGCGAGGCGCGTGACCGTCTCGGCGCAATAGACGCCCTCGGCCACGTGGCCCAGCTTCTGCAGGATGCCGTCGAGCGACAGCCCTTGCGCGAGCAACAGCCCGACCTTGCGGTTGCGCGACAGGTCGCCGGTGGCGGTGAGCACGAGGTCGCCCAGGCCGGACAGTCCCATGAAGGTGTCGGGCTGCGCGCCGAGCGCGACGCCCAGGCGCGTCATCTCGGCCAGGCCGCGCGTGATCAGCGCGGCACGCGCGTTCAGGCCCAGGTTCAGGCCGTCGGCGATACCGGTGGCGATCGCCAGCACGTTCTTGACGGCGCCGCCGACCTCGACGCCGACGACGTCGGACGAGCGGTAGATGCGCAGCGACTCGCTGTGGAACGCGTCGACGGCCAGCTCGCACAGCGCCGGGTCGCTGCTGGCGGCCACCAGCGCCGTCGGGCTGCCGCCGGCGACTTCCTGCGCGAAGCTGGGGCCGGACAGCACGCCCACCGACGCATGCGGCAGCACGCCGGCCGCGACCTGGTGCGCCAGCGAGCCGGTGGCCGACTCGACGCCCTTGCACAGCCAGAACACGCAGCTGTCGGGCGGCAGCGCCGCGAGACGCTCGCGCAGCGCGGCCATCGGCGTCGCGAGCACGACGAGGCCGCCCTCGGCATGCGCGAGCGCGGCGGCGTGGTCGGAGGTGACGGCGAGCTGGTCGGGCCAGGCCGCGTGCGGCAGGTAGCGCTCGTTGCGGCGCCGGGCCGCCATCTGCTGCGCCTGCGCGGCGTCGCGCGCCCACAGCAGCACGCGGTGGCGCCGCGCCGCGGCGATCGCGAGCGCGGTGCCCCACGCACCGGCCCCGATGACCGAGATGCGCATCGGACGCGGGTCAGAAGCCATGGCGATGATGGGCAGGCACGACGGACGCCATGCCCTGCGGCCTTTAGTTCGGCGCGCCGTTGCCCTGGGCCAGCGCGGCCTGCTGCTGCGCCTCGAACATGGCCTGGAAGTTGACCTCGGCCAGCAGGATCGGCGGGAAGCCTGCACGCGTGCAGACGTCGGAGACGATGGCGCGCAGGTACGGGTACAGCATCTGCGGGCAGACCACGCCCAGGATGCCCTGCTGCTGCTCGGGCGGCACGTTGCGGATCTCGAAGATGCCGGCCTGCTTGGCCTCGACCAGGAACAGCGTCTTGTCGCCGACCTTGGTCGTGACGGTGGCGGTGACGCTCACCTCGAACAGACCCTGCGCGATCGCCTCGGCCGCCATCGACAGCTGGATGTCGACCTGCGGCTGCGTCTGCTCGAGCAGCACCTGCGGCGAGTTCGGTTGCTCGAGCGACAGATCCTTCAGGTAGATGCGCTGGATCTGGAAAACGGGGGATTGGTCTTGTTCAGCCATGGCGTGTCTCGAAAAAACGAAGCCCGCAAACCGGGACGGTGCGGGCTGCATCGCGCATTATGTCGCAGGCCGCATGACCGGCCCGCCAGCGATGGCCCTCAGCCGTGGAGCAGGGGAACGAGGCCGCCCTTCTGGTCGAGCGCATAGAGGTCGTCGCAGCCGCCCACCCAGGTATCGCCGATGAAGATCTGCGGCACGGTGCGCCGGCCCGTCTGGGCGATCATCGCGTCGCGCTGGGAGGGATTCAGGTCGACGCGGATTTCATCGATGGCCTCGACGCCGCGCTGCTTGAGCAACTGCTTCGCGCGGATGCAGTACGGGCAGACCTGGGTGGTGAACATGCGGACCGGATTCATGGAAACGGGCGCCGCGGGCGCGCGGCGCTGGAACTGCTGATGTGCCCGATTTTCGCGCAGCACCGCCGACCTTGCATTCCGAGGTGGCAAAGCGCGTCCCGCGCCGCGTGACGGAAGCCGCGTTCAGGCCGCGGCGGCGGCGACCTCGACCGGCATGTTCGCGGCCCGCCAGGCCGTCATCCCGCCGGCCAGCACGACGGCCTTGTCGTAGCCCTTGGCCTGCAGCGCCTTGACGGCCGCGGCGGCGCGCTTGCCGCTGGCGCACACCACCACGAGGGGCAGCGTCTTGTTCTTCGGCAGTTCGGGTGCGACCTCGAGGCGGCCGATCGGCACGTTGCGCGAGCCGACGATATGCCCCGTCGCGTACTCGCCGGGCTCGCTGACGTCGATCACGCTGGCCTTCTCGCGGTTCATCAGCCGCACGGCCTCGGACGGCGAGATGCCGCCGGCGCGCGCGCCGCTGATCGTCGGCCACAGCAGCAGGCCGCCGGACACGAGGGCGGCGACGATCATGAGCCAGACGGTGGGGTCGGTGAAGAAGGTCAAGGCAGGCAATCGATTTTTCAGGTGGAGCCGAATTATAGGAAGCCGCGCAGCGCTCGGCCAACGGCAACCCCCTCTTGCCGCATTGCGCCGCCTGCATCGACGCGGCCGCTTAAAATCTGCGCTCCCCCGATCGACTACGGCGCCGCACGGCGCGAGGCCATCTCCCATGTACAAGCTCGTCCTGATCCGCCACGGCGAATCCACCTGGAACCTCGAGAACCGCTTCACCGGCTGGACGGACGTCGAGCTCACCGCCACCGGCGTCGCCCAGGCGCGCCAGGCCGGCGAGTTGCTGAAGGAGGCGGGCTACGAGTTCGACGTCGCCTACACCTCGGTGCTCAAGCGCGCGATCTGGACGCTGTGGCACTGCCTGGACACGATGGACCGCACCTGGCTGCCCGTCGTCAAGGACTGGCGCCTGAACGAGCGCCACTACGGCGGCCTGCAGGGCCTGAACAAGGCCGACATGGCCAAGCAATATGGCGACGAGCAGGTGCTGATCTGGCGCCGCAGCTACGACACCCCGCCGCCGGCGCTCGAGGCCGACGACCCGCGCGGCCAGCGCCACGACCCGCGCTACGCCAAGCTGTCGCCCGCGCAGATCCCGCTGACCGAGTGCCTGAAGGACACCGTCGCCCGCGTGCTGCCGTTCTGGAACGAGGTGCTCGCCCCGTCCATCAAGTCCGGCCAACGCCTCGTCGTCGCCGCGCACGGCAACTCCATCCGCGCTCTGGTGAAGTACCTCGACAACATCGGCGATGCGGACATCGTGGGCGTCAACATCCCCAACGGGATTCCGCTGGTGTACGAGCTGGATGCCAATCTGAAGCCGATCAAGAGCTACTACCTGGGCGATGCGGAAGCAGCCGCGAAGGCTGCGGCGGCCGTGGCGGCGCAGGGCAAGAAAGGCTGAAGCCGGGAGCGGTTTGTCGACGTAGCACGTTTGCTATACATTGCTCGAATGCGCTCTGCCACCTTCCCTCCCATCCGCGTCGAGCCCGAGGTTCGGGCCGAGGTCGAGGCCGTGCTGCGCGAAGGCGAATCGCTGACGCAGTTCATCGAGGAGGCGGTCGTCGCGGCCGCAGCGTGGCGGCGGGCGCAGGCCGAGTTCGTCGATCGCGGCGAGGCGGCGATCGCGCGCTGGAAGCGCGAAGGCGGCGGACACACGGTCGACGAAGTGCTGGCCGCCATGCAGGGGCGGCTCGACGACGCCAAGCGTCGAGCGGCCAAACGCAGCGGCCGGTAATGGCCGCCTACACGGTCACGCTGCTCGACGAAGCAGTCGCGGACCTTCGACGCCTGGCGGACTTCGCCGTCGAACGCGAGTTCGCGAGCGAGACGCCGGACTGGACGGCGCCTCAACGTGGGCTCGACGCGATCAGCGAGGGCATGCGCCTGCTGTCCTGGTCGCCCTACTCTTGTCGCAAGGCGGAGCTGGGCAACGGTCGTTCACGCGAGCTGATCGTGCCGTTCGGCGCCGCGGGCTACGTCGTCCTGTTCGAGGTCGTCGGCGACAACGTCGTCGTGGGCGCCGTTCGACATCAGCGCGAAGAAGACTACCGGCGCTGACGCCGGTCGCACGCCGGACTCAACCCGCAGCGGCCATCGCCCCCACCCGCCGCACGAACGCCAGCACCCGCTCCGACGCCTCGTCCGCCCGCGTCGCCGCCGACATCACCAGCAGCGCGCCCTCGCCCTCCAGCGGCACGTAGTGCACGCCCTCGATGCGCACCGCCTCCAGCGGCGCCGGCAGCACGGCGATGCCCAGGCCCGCGGCGACGAGGCCGATCTGCGTCGTGGCCTCGCGCGCTTCCTGCGCGATGCGCGGCTCGAAGCCCGCCTGCGCGCACAGGCGCTTGAGCAGCGGGCCGGTGCCGGTGCCGGCGTCGCCGGGGAAGCCGATGAAGGCCTCGTCGCGGCAATCGGCGATGGGCACCGACTTGCGGCGCGCGAAGCGATGGCCGGCCGGCACCACGAGGCGCAGCGGGTCGCGGCGCAGCAGCGAGAGCCTGATGCCGTCGGGCGCGCGTTCGTTGTAGCGCACCAGGCCGACGTCGAGCTCGCCGGCGCGCAGCGCCTCGAACTGCAGCGCGGAATGCATCTCGCGCAGGTGCAGCGCGACCTCGGGGTGCGTGTGGCGCCAGTCGGCGACGACGTCGCGCAGCACCTTGGTCAGCGGCAGCGTCGACGAGAAGCCGATGCGCAGCAGCCCGACCTCGCCGCGCGCGACGCGCTGCAGCTCGGACGGCAGCGCCTGCGTGGCGGCGAGCAGCTCGCGGGCGCGGCCCAGCAGCGCGTGGCCGGCGTCGGTCAGCGCCACCGAGCGCCGGGTGCGCGCGAACAGCTGCACGCCCAGCTCCTCCTCCAGCGCGCGGATCTGCTGGCTCAGCGGCGGCTGGGCGATGTGCAGGCGCTCGGCGGCGCGGGTGAAGTGCAGCTCCTCGGCGACGGCGACGAAGTAGCGCAGGTGGCGCAGCTCCATTGAGTCTTCCAACGTCTTAATACTTCGATAATCATATATTGGACTGACTAAGCGCGCCTGCCTACGATGGCGCCATGTCCGCTACGCCCGCCAGCCTGTCGTTCCCCGCCGCGCGCTCGTCGCGCACGGGCGACGAGCCGCTGCCGCCGCCGATCGCCCCCGGCAGCGCCGCCCACCGCGCCGCGCGCTGGGCGCTGTTCGTCGGCGGCTTCGCCACCTTCGGCATGTTCTACGGGCCGCAGCCGCTGCTGCCGCTGTTTGGCAGCGCCTTCGGGCTCGACGCCGCGCAGGCCAGCGGGGTGCTGTCGGCCACGGCCGGCGCGATGGCGCTGGGCCTGATCCCGGCCGGCTTCCTGGCGCAGCGCTACGGGCCCAAGCCGGTGATGCTCGCGTCCATCGTGCTGGGTGCCTTGTGCAGCCTGCTGTGCGCGGTGGCGCCGAGCTACGGCGTGCTGATCGTCCTGCGCGCGCTGCTGGGCCTGAGCCTGGCGGGGCTGCCGGCGGTATCGTCGGCGTGGCTGGCCGAGGAGGTCGATGCGCGCGTGCTGGGCCAGTCCGTCGGACTCATCATCGCGGGCAACGCGGCGGGCGGCATGTCCAGCCGGCTCGTGTGCGGGCTGCTGGCCGACCACACCGGCTGGCGCGGCGCGTTCGCGGGGCTGGGCGTGCTGGGCGCGCTCGCGGCGTTCGAGTTCTGGCGCAGCCTGCCGCCGTCGCGCCGCCATCGCCCGCGCCCGCTGCATCCGCGCCACGCGCTGGCCGACCTGCGCGCCGTCGCCGGCGAGCGCGGCCTCAAGCCGCTGTTCGCGCTGGCGCTGCTGCTGATGGGCAGCTTCGTGAGCTTCTACAACTACCTCAGCTTCCGGCTGGTGCAGGCGCCGTTCGCGCTGTCGCACGCCACCATCGGCGCGGTGTTCCTGCTGTACGTGGTGGGCATGTTCTCGTCGCCCTGGGCGGGCCGCCAGGCCGACCGCCACGGCTCGTCGCGCGTGCTCGCCGCGATGCTCGCGCTGTGCGCCGCCGGCCTCGCGCTGACGCTGTCGAACGCGCTGCCGCTGATCATCGCCGGCGTCGCGCTGTTCACCTTCGGCTTCTTCGCGGCGCACTCGGTGGCCGTCAGCTGGGTCGGGCGGCTCGCGAAGCACTCGAAGTCGCTCGCCTCGGCCGCCTACCTCGCCATGTACTACCTCGGCGCCAGCAGCATGGGATGGCTCGGCGGCCACGCGTGGCAGGCCGGCGCGTGGCCGGGCGTCCTGGGCTTCCTGGGCGCGCTGTGGCTGGGCAGCGTGGCGATCGCGTGGCGCATGGCGCGGCTCGCGCCCGTGCGCGGCGCGTCACGCGCGGGCGCGCACGACGCGGGCGTCGCCAGCCAGTTCTGACGCGGCGTCAGTGGCGGTCGGGACGGGTCTGCAGGTCGAGGCCGGTGTCGGGCGTCTCGTTGAATTGATGCTGGCCCGTGCCGAGTTCGATCAGCTCCTCGATGACGAAGCGGCCGAACTTCTGCGCCCGGTCGGCGTTGTGGCGCGCGACGATGTCCGCCACGCGGCGCGCCTCGTCGGTCTCCGGCGCCCGCACCGACACGAACGGATGCCCGGCGCTGGCCAGGTCGCGCCGATACCTGGCCGCGTTGAGTTCCTGGCCGAAGGGGGCGAGGACGCCGGCGCCCTCGATGTCGCGCTCCGCGCACTCGCGCATCTCGTCGGCGGCGTAGTACAGCACCTCCGGGAAGCCGGCGTCCATCAGCGCGGCCACGGCCGAGCGCGCGTCGCGCTCCGTGGGGAAGGACGCCAGCACGTGGCCGACCGGCTTGAACACGCCGCGCGCCGTCCAGGAGGTATTCTGCTTCATGGTGACGGCTCCTTTCGATGGGGAAAGGGCAAGCCGCGTACCGCCGCGCTGCAGCACGACACTGGCGGGCATCAGCGCAGGGGCCGCGCCGCCGGCCGGCTGCGCCCGCGCGTCACCGCCACTGGAAGTCGAGGCCGGTGTCGGGCGATTCCGACACCTGGCGGCCGTCGGCCTCGGACTCGATCAACTCCTCGACGATCAGGCGCCCGAATTTCTGGGCGAAGTCGGCATGGCAATGCCGCGCGATCTCGGCGGCGCAGTGCGTGGCATCCGCGCCGGGCGCGTACACCGCCACGAAGGGGTGTCCCTCCTCGGCCAGGGCACGCCGCGACTTGGCGAGGTTCACCTCCTGCCCGATGCGCGCGAGCAGGCCGGAATTGTGGATGTCGTGGATCGCGCGCAGCCGCACCTCCTCGGCCGACTGGTACACGACATCCTCCGCGGCGAAGCCGGCGGCCCTCAATTCGGCGATGGCGGCGCGGGCGTTGTCCTCGGTCGGGAACGACGCGAGCACGCATCCCAGCGGCGAATAGACGCCGTACGAGGATTGAGACTTCGAATGAATCATGACGACCTCCTGCCGTTGACCGGGCAAGTCCATTCCGGATGACGCTCCGGACCAGCCCGTCGGAGTCATCGCGCCGGATCGACCGCCTTCGAAGTTTCACCATACGCTTGCGCCGTCGCGGTGCCAACTCGCGACGGGCGCGCTCGACCAGCGTTTCTGGGGGAGGAAACGTCCTCCGCAGGATCAGAAAGGGAGAAGCCGGTTCGGACCCTGGCCGTCCGCGGCGGCACGGCTCAGCCGGCCTGGACGACAGCCCGCAGCTCCGCCGCGACGCGGTCGTGCAGGTGCTCCGCCAACGCCCGGCGGTCGAGTTCGCCGGCCGGCTCCGGTGCCATGAAGCGCACGTCGACGACCATGCCGCGCGCGCGGCACACCTTCATCACGCTCTCGACCAGCGTCGTGTCGCCGATGTACTGCGCCGCCTCGCTCACCGGCAGGCCCGGCTCGCTGTAGCGCAGCACGATCGGCTGGATCACGGTCGCCGTGGTGATGGCGGCCTGCAGCAGGTTGGCATGGAACGGCAGCACCTCGTGGCCGGAGCCCGTCGTGCCCTCGGGGAACACGGCGACGGCGTCGCGCTTCTTCAGCGCGTCGGCCACCTCGTGGACCACGCGCAGCGCGTCGCGCTTGCGTTCGCGCTCGATGAACAGCGTGCCGCCGGCGCGCGCCAGCCGGCCCAGCAGCGGCCAGTGCGCGATCGCCGATTTCGACACGAAGCGCGTGCGCGGCGAGCTCGCATGCAGCGCCGGGATGTCCAGCCACGACACGTGGTTGGCCACCATCAGCACCGCGCCGGGCTGCGGCTCGCCCGACACGCGCACCATCACGCCGAGGCAGCGCAGCAGTTGCACCGCCCAGCGCTGCATGATCGCGTGCCAGCGCGCGGCGTCGCAGCGCGGCAGCACCGTCAGCGTGAGCCACAGCCCCTGCGCCACCATGCCGACGACGCGCAGGATGCGCCAGATCGCGACGAGCGTCCTCAAGCCGCGTTCGCTTCCGTGGCGGCGCTCCAGGCCAGCGTGCCGGCGACGAGCGTGTGGCGCACGCGCCCCGGCATGCGCGTGCCGGTGGACGCGGCGTCGAACGGCGTGTGCTTGCCGCGGCTGTGCAGCGCCTCGGGCGTGACCTGCCACTCGGCCTGCGGATCGAACACGCAGACGTCGGCGACGCCGCCCTCGACCAGCCGCCCCGCGCTCTGCCCCAGCGAGCCCAGCGCCTCGCCCAGCACGCGCACGGGATCGCTCGTGACGCGCGCCAGCGACTGCGCGAGCGTCAGCCTGCTCTCGTTGCCCCACTTCAGCGCCAGGCTCAGCAGCAGCTCGAGGCCGGTGGCGCCGGGCGTCGCCTCGCCGAACGGCAGCATCTTGTCGTCGTGGCCCACGGGCGTGTGGTCGGACACCAGCGCGTCGATGGTGCCGTCGGCCAGGCCGGCGCGCAGCGCGTCGCGGTCCTTGCCCTGGCGCAGCGGCGGCGTCAGGCGCATGTCCGAGTTGAAGTAGCCGATGTCGACGTCGGTCAGGTGCAGCGAGTTGATGCTGACGTCGGCCGTCACCGGCAGGCCCTCGGCCTTGGCGCGGCGCACCAGCTCGACGCCCGCCGCGCTGGACAGACGGCAGAAGTGCACGCGCGCGACGGTCTGGCGCACGAGCTCGACGATGGTGTGGATGGCGATGGTCTCGGACGCGACCGGCACGCCCGACAGCCCCAGCCGCGTGGCCACCGCGCCGCTGGCCGCGACGCCGCCGGACAGCGACGGATCCTTGGGCCGCAGCCACACGGCGTAGCCGCGCGTGCTGGCGTACTGCATCGCGCGCAGCAGCGTGAGGTTGTCGCGCATAGTCGCCTCGGCCTGCGAGAAACCGACGCAGCCGGCGTCGGTCAGCGCCATCATCTCGGTGATCTCGGCGCCCGCCAGGCCCTGCGTCAGCGCGCCCAGCGGGAACAGGCGGCAGCGGCTGAGCTTGCGGGCGCGGAACTTGAGCATGTCGACCAGGCCGGGCTCGTCGAGCGGCGGGTCCATGTCGGGCGGGCACACGAGGCTGGTGACGCCGCCGGCGGCCGCGGCCGCGAGTTCGCTCTCCAGCGCGCCGGGGCCGGGCTCCTTCAGGCGCGCGGCGAGGTCGACCAGGCCCGGCGCGACGACGCAGCCGTCGGCCTCGATGGTGCGGTCGGGCGCGAAGTCGGCCGGCACCTTGCCGATGGCCACGATGCGGCCGGCGGCGATGGCGACGTCGGCGGCCTCGTCGCGGCCGCTCGCGGGATCGACCACGCGGCCGTTGCGGATCAGGATCTTCATGCGTCGTTCCCGGCAAGAATGGACATCACGGCCATGCGCACGGCGATGCCGAACGTGACCTGCGGCAGGATGACGCTGTGCGAGCCGTCGGCCACGCGCGAGTCGATCTCGACGCCGCGGTTGATCGGGCCCGGGTGCATCACGATGACGTCGGGCTTGGCCAGCGCGAGGATGTCCTCGGTCAGGCCGAAGCTCTTGAAGTACTCGCCGGCGCTGGGCAGCATCGCGCCGCTCATGCGCTCGTTCTGCAGCCGCAGCATGATGACGACGTCGGCGTCCTTCACGCCCTCGCGCATGTCGTGGCAGACGCGCACGCCCATGTCTCGCAGGTCGCCCGGTACCAGCGTCTTGGGGCCGACGGCGCGGATCTCGGGCACGCCCAGCGTGGTCAGCGCGTGGATGTCGGAGCGCGCGACGCGCGAGTGCACGATGTCGCCGACGACGGCCACGGTGAGCTCGTTGAACGACTTCTTGTAGTGCCGGATCGTGTACATGTCCAGCAGCCCTTGAGTCGGGTGCGCGTGGCGGCCGTCGCCGGCGTTGACCACGTGCACGTGCGGGGCGCAGTGGCGCGCGATCAGGTACGGCGCGCCCGACTCGCTGTGGCGCACGACGAACATGTCCGCGTGCATGGCCGACAGGTTGGCGATGGTGTCGAGCAGGCTCTCGCCCTTGGACGCCGAGGACTTCGCGATGTCGAGGTTGATGACGTCGGCCGACAGCCGCTTGGCCGCGATCTCGAACGTGGTGCGCGTGCGCGTCGAGTTCTCGAAGAACAGGTTGAACACGCTCTTGCCGCGCAGCAGCGGCACCTTCTTGACGTCGCGGTCGTTGACCGAGAGGAAGGTGCCGGCGGTATCGAGGATCTGCGTCAGGACGGCGCGCGGCAGGCCCTCGATGGACAGCAGGTGGATCAGCTCGCCGTGGGCGTTGAGCTGCGGATTTCGTCGCGCGAGCATCAGGTGGTCTCCTTGACGGCGAAGGTGAAGCGGCCGTCGGCCTCGCGCGCGAGCGACAGCCGCTGGTGGGCGGGCAGCGTGAGCTTGGCGGCGGCGAACACCGGCGCGACGGGCAGCTCGCGGCCGCCGCGGTCGACCAGCACAGCCAGTTCCACCGAGGCCGGGCGGCCGTAGTCGAACAGCTCGTTGACGACCGCGCGGATCGTGCGCCCGCTGGCGATGACGTCGTCGACCAGCAGGATGCGCGCGCCGTCGATCTCGAACGGCAGCTCGGTAGCGGCCTCGGTGGCGCCCAGGCCGCGCGCGCCGAAGTCGTCGCGGTGCAGCGTGCTGGAGATGGTGCCGACGGGATGGCCCGTCTTCAGGTCGGCGTTCAGGCGCTGGGCCAGCCAGGCGCCGCCCGACCAGATGCCCACGAGCACGGTGTCGGGCGTCAGCAGCCGGCCGACGCCGGCGCGCAGCTCGGCGTAGAGCTGCTCGGCATCGAGCGATAAGTTGGTCATTCGTTTTCCCGGAAGAACTGTTCGAGGATCAGGGCCGCCGCCGCCGAATCGGCGTCGCGCGCGCCGGCCGATTCCGCGGCTACGGTGGTGTAGCGCTCGTCGACCTCGTGCACCGGCAGGCCGAAGCGGCCGTGGAGCTGGCGGCCGAACTTGCGGGCGCGCGCCGTATTGTCGTGCGCGGCGCCGTCCGGATGGAAGGGCACGCCGATCACCAGGGCATCGGGCGTCCACTCCTTGATCAGCGACGCTATGGCCCTGAAGCGCGCGTCGCCCTCCAGCGCCAGCGTGCGCAGCGGCTGGGACGTCTTCATCAGCGTGTTGCCGGTGGCCACGCCGACGCGTTTCGTGCCGTAGTCGAAGGCGAGGAACGATAGGACGGGTCGGGACGGCGAGTCGACCATGGCCGAACCGCTCATGCGTGCCCGGCTTCCTGGCTGAGCATGCGCGGGTCGATGCCCAGCAAGGCCAGCGCGCGCTCGTAGCGCTGCTCGACCGGCGTGTCGAAGATGATCTCCGGCGCCGCGTCGACGTTGAGCCAGCCGTTGCGGCCCAGTTCATCCTCCAGCTGGCCGGTGGCCCAGCCGCTGTAGCCCAGCGTGACCAGCACGCGGCGCGGGCCGTTGCCGACCGCCATCGCCTCGAGCACGTCCTTGCTGGTGGTCATCTCGAGGCCGCCGGGCACCGACAGCGTCGAGTTGAAGTGCGTGGCGCCGTCCATGCGCTCGTGCAGCACGAAGCCGCGCTCGGTCTGCACCGGGCCGCCGTAGAACACCGGCTGCTCGCCGAGGTCGTCGCTGGCCAGCGTGAGGTCGACCTTCTCGAACAGGTTGCGCAGCCGGATGTCCACCGGCTTGTTGATCATCAGCCCGAGCGCGCCCTTCTCGCTGTGCTCGCACAGGTAGACGACCGCACCGGCGAACGCCTCGTCCACCATGCCGGGCATGGCGATGAGGAACTGGTTGGTCAGGTTGATGGGTTCGGAGGCCATTGCCGCGATTTTAGGGCAGCGGGCGCCCGACAATCGACCGCCATGGAGATCTCTTCCGGCAAACCGGTGAAGCGCGCGCTGGTCTGGTTCCGGCGCGACCTGCGGGTCGCCGACCACCCCGCGCTGGCGAGCGCGCTGCGCGAGGCGCAGGCCGTCTGGTGCGTGTTCGTGCTCGACACGACGATCCTGGCCGGCCTGCCCGCCGACGACCGCCGCGTCGCCTTCATCCGGGCCAGCCTGGCCGACCTCGACGGCCAGATCCGGCAGCTCTCCCGCGGGGGCGCGGCGCTGATCGTCCGTCACGCGGATCCCGTCGACGCGATCCCGCGGCTGGCGGCGCAGCTCGACGTCCAGGCGGTCTACTTCCACCGCGACGACGACCCCGCCGCTCGCGCGCGCGACGCGCAGGTGTACGAGCGCCTGCGCGCGGACGGCCGCGCGATGCACGGGTTCAAGGACCACGTGATCTTCGAGCGCAGGGAGATCCTGACCGGCGGCGGCACCCCTTACGGCGTCTTCACGCCCTACAGGAATGCCTGGCTGAAGGCGCTGCACGCCCGCCCGAACCTGCTGGACGATTGCGGCAGCGACGCGGCCACGCCGACGCTCGCGCAAGCCCCCGACAGCCCATGGCGCGATGCCGCCCCGGTGCCGATGCTCTCGGAATTCGGCTTCGACGATGCCGCCACGTCGCGGCTGCAGGACGACCCGGGCCTGCGCCCGGGCAGCGCCGGCGGCGCGGAACTGCTAATCGAGTTCCTCGACCGCCTCGACGACTACGCCGCCACCCGCGACTTCCCCGCGACGCCCGGCCCCAGCCACCTCGGCGTGCACCTGCGCTTCGGCACGCTGTCGCTGCGCCGGCTGGTGCGCCTGGCCGGCCAGCGGATCGAAGGCGGCAGCCGCGGCGCGCAGACCTGGCTGTCGGAGCTGGTCTGGCGCGACTTCTACCACCAGGTCCTGTTCCACCACCCGCATGTCGTCGGCCACGCCTGGCGCCCGGACTGCGACGACATCCCTTGGGAACAGGGGCCCGAGGCCGACGCCCACCTCGCCGCCTGGTGCGAGGGCCGCACCGGCTATCCGCTGGTCGACGCGGGCATGCGCCAGCTCGCCGCCACCGGCTACATGCACAACCGCCTGCGCATGGTCACGGCCAGCTTCTTGACCAAGGACCTGGGCGTGTCCTGGCAGCGTGGCGAGGCGGTCTTCGCGCGGCGGCTCAACGACTTCGAGCTGGCATCCAACAACGGCGGCTGGCAATGGGCGGCGTCCACGGGCTGCGACGCCCAGCCCTGGTTCCGCATCTTCAACCCCGTGACGCAGAGCGAGCGCTTCGATCCGCAGGGAACGTTCATCCGGCGCTGGGTGCCGGAACTGCGCCTGCTGGGAGGCGCGGCCATCCACGCACCGTGGAAGGCTCGTCCGGCCGAACTGGCCGCGGCCCGGGTGGCCCTGGGGCGCGACTATCCGCACCCCGTCGTCGACCACGCCGCCGCACGCGAGAAGACGCTGACGCGGTTCGGCTCGAAGGGAAGCGGTCGGCCGGCGCCGACCGGGACGAGGGACGAGCCGCCTAGAACAGCTCGACGTCGCTGACCCGCCTGTCGTCCTCGACGATGCCGCGGCGCTGCAGCTCGGCGTAGTTGCAGACCTGGTCGCGGCCGTTGTGCTTGGCGTGGTAGACGGCGCGGTCGGCGCGCTCGAACGCGACGGACGGGGTGTCGCCGACCTCGATGGCCGTGAAGCCGATGCTGATCGTGATCCGGCCGGCCTGCGGGAACGCGTACTCGCCGACCACCTTGCGGAAGCGCTCGAACGCGGTGACGGCGCCGGCCTCGTCGCCGCACAGCAGCAGCACGACGAACTCCTCGCCGCCGAAGCGGTAGAGCTGGTCGGAGAAGCGGAACGCCTCGCGCATGATGCGCGACACCAGCAGCAGCACCTCGTCGCCGATGAGGTGGCCGAAGCGGTCGTTGACGTTCTTGAAGTGGTCGATGTCGACCACGCCCAGCCAGTAGCGCGCGCCCGCGGCGTGGCGGCGCCCGCCGTGGTCGCCCTTGCCGTCGAGCAGCGGCAGCGACGCGACCTTGTAGAAGCTGTCGTCGAAGATCTTGCGGTTGAGCAGGCCCGTGAGGGTGTCGCGCTCGCTGTAGTCGAGCAGCGTCTGCACGTTGCGGTAGATGCGCAGCACGCCGAACACGAGGCGGCGCGACTTGGTGCCGATGCCGCGCACCGTCTGGATCTCGATGACGCCGACGGCGCCGGTGTCGGACATCACCGGGAACAGCGTCGTGACGATGCCCTCGGAGCGCACCTCGATGATCTTGGCCGTGGTCAGGCACTCGAGCCACTCGGGGCGCTCGGCGGCGCGCGGCAGGGATTCGAGGTCGACCCAGGCCGGGTCGGCCGTGGCCGCCGCAGCACCGGTCTTCAGCGCCGCGCGCGTGAGCCAGCGCTCGTTGCCCTGGTCGCCCACCAGGCGATAGATCGCCACGCGCACGGGCGCGAGCAGGTCGCGCATGGCGTGCGCCAGGCTGACGTCGAGCGTGTCGCGGTCGCGCAGCCCGGTCAGCGAGGCAAGGTGATCGATGAT
>DASQCX010000308.1:0-8682 GCA_035634455.1 Burkholderiaceae bacterium | reverse complement strand
GCACGCCGCGTCCTCCGGCTCGGGCGGCGCGACGGCCTCGCGCGAGAACACGCAGCGCACGCCCATCCGGCCCGTGCGCGGCGCGCCGTGCTGCGAGCGCAGGCGCTGGCGCAGGCTGGCCAGCAGCGGGTCGTGGGTGGTGGCGTGCAGGTCGTCGATCTCGACCTGCTCCGCGCGCCGCTTGCCGCCGGCGGCGCCGCAGGTGACGAACGCGACGCGGGCGCGCCGCGCCCAGGCCGCGATGGCGAGCTTGGCCTTGCTCTGGTCGCAGGCATCGATGACGGCGTCGACCGCCGTCGGCAGCAGGCCGGGCCAGTTGTCGGCATCGGCGAACTCCTCGACGCAGCGGACGACGCAGCCCGGGTGGATGTCGGCGATGCGGCGCGCGAGCGCCTCGGCCTTGGACATGCCCAGCGTCGCGCCGAGCGCCTGGATCTGGCGGTTGACGTTGGATTCGGAGACGTGGTCGAGGTCGACGAGCACCAGCTCGGCGACGCCGCTGCGCGCAAGCGCCTCGACGGCCCAGGAGCCGACGCCGCCCAGGCCGACGACGGCCACGCGCGCCGCGCGCACGCGCGCGTACCCGCGCGAGCCGTACAGGCGCTTGAGGCCGCCGAAGCGGCGCTCGAGGTCGGCGTCGTCCGCCGCGATGACGGGCGAGGTCACCGCGGGGACTCCGCCCACGGTCACTTCAGCGACTTCAGGCGATCGCGCCCGGCCGCCGCCGCTTCCGACTTCGGATATGTCTTCAGCAGCTCGTTCAGGGTCGCCTTGGCGCCGCGGACGTCCTTCAGCTCGATCTGGCAGTTGGCGATCGCCAGTTCGGCCTCGGGCGCGCGCGCGTGGGTCGGCGCGGCCGTGATGAAGGCCTTGAAGGTGACGATGGCGCCCTTGAAGTCGCGGTTGCCGTACTGCGCGTTGCCCAGCCAGTAGCGCGCCAGGTCGGCGTAGCCGCTGCCCGGCCAGCGGCGCAGGAAGTTGTTCAGCGCGACCGTCGCCTTGTCGAAGTCGCCGCTGCGCAGCGTGCCGGTGGCGGCCTCGTAGGACTGGACTTCCTCGGGGTCGGCCGCGAAGGTCTTGCCGTCGAGGTTGACCTGCTGCGGTTCGACCTTGCGCAGGCGGTCGTCGACGCCCTGGGCGATGTTCTTCTGCTGGCGCTGGACGTCGGACAGGTCCTTGGCCAGCTGTTCGTTCTGGCCGCGCAGTTGCGCCATCTGCTGGCGCAGTTGCTCGTTCTGGTTGGTCAGGTCGAGCAGCGCGTTCTGCAGCTGCTGGATCTGCTGCTGCTGCTGCGTGTTCTGCGACTTGCCGGCGTCCTCGAGCTGCGAGATGCGCGTGCGCAGGTCGATGATCGCGCGGCGCGCCTCGTCGTCGTCGAACAGCCCGGCGTGCGCGCTCGTGCCAGCCACCAGCAAGGCGGCCAGCGCGCATGCGCGGCGCACGGCCGCGAACGCGCGCGGGCGGCGCGACGCTTCCGGGAACGTCACGGCCGCGGACATCACTTGCTGCGCAGCTCGACGCGGCGGTTCTTCGCCCAGGCCGCCTCGTCATGGCCGTCCACCGCCGGACGCTCCTTGCCGTAGCTGACCGCTTCCAGCTGCGAGTCGCCCACGCCCAGCACCTTCATCTGCTGCACGACGGCCTCGGCGCGCCTCTGGCCGAGCGCCAGGTTGTACTCGCTGCCGCCGCGCTCGTCGGTATGGCCCTCGGCCACTTCCTTGGAGCCGGGGTTGCTCTTGAGCAGCTTGGCGTGCGCCTCGACGATCGGGCGGAACTCGTCCTTGACGGCGTAGGCGTCGAAGTCGAAGTAGATGATGCGATCGAGCGTGATGGGCACGACCGGCTTGCTGCTCATGTCGGTGCTCGCCACGGCATTGCCGCTGGGCTGGGGCGCGGCGGGCTGGGACGTGACGTCCTTCTTCTCCACCTCGACCGGCTTGTCCAGCTTCGTCGGCGAGGCACAGCCCGCCACGACGGCCACGCTGGCCAGCGCCAGCAACATCTTCCCGGAATTCTTGATCATCGTTTCTCTCCTACCAGCATTATGAAAATCTCCGCGAGCGCCCCTGCGCCGCGGCTTCTTCCCCGAAATCAGCGGCCGAACGGCCCCCAGACAGGTTCACGGATGTCGAGGCCCGACTCGACCAGCGTCGACTTGAACTTGCCGTCGGTCGTGGTCACCATCAGCACGTCGCGGCCGCCGGCCTTCGTCGCGTAGATGATGTAGCGGCCGTTGGGCGCGAAGCTCGGGCTCTCGTCGTCGTTGGTGTCGCTGACGCTGTTGACGTCGCCGGTGGCCAGGTTCATCACCATCAGCTTGAAACCGTCGCCGCGATTAATGTAAGCCAACTGCTTGCCGTCGGGGCTGATGGCAGGGCTGATGTTGTAGCTGCCGTTGTAGGTCACGCGCGTGGCGCCGCCGCCGGAGACCGGCTGGCGGTAGATCTGCGGGCCGCCGCCGCGGTCGCTGACGAAGTACAGCGAGGCGCCGTCGGGCGAGAACCTGGCCTCGGTGTCGATGCCGGTGCTCTCGGTGACGCGGCGCGGGTTGCCGCCGTTGCGATCGATCAGGAAGACGTGCGAGCCGCCCTCCTTGGACAGCGTGACCGCCAGCGTGCGGCCGTCCGGCGAGAACGCCGGCGCGCTGTTGGAGCCGCGGAACGCCGCCACCTCGCGGCTGGCGCCGGTGCGCACGTTGCGGATCACGACCTTGGCCTTCTTGTCGTGGAAGGTGACGAAGGCCAGTTCGGAGCCGTCGGGCGACCAGGCCGGCGAGATGATGGGCTCGTTGTCGATCAGCGCCGGCACGATGCCCGCGCCGTCGGCGTCGGCGATGCGCAGCGTGAACTTGCCGCCGCCCTTGGTGACGTAGGCGATGCGGGTGGAGAAGACGCCGCGCTCGCCGGTGACCTTCTGGTAGACGAGGTCGGAGATGTGGTGGGCCGCCAGGCGCAGGTCGGCCGGCTGCGTGGGCTCGCTCTGGCCGCCCTGGTCGGCGCCCTTGACGACGTCCCACAGGCGGAAGCGCACGTCGACGCGGCCGTCGGCCAGGCGCGAGGCGGAGCCGCCGACCACCCAGTCGGCGCCGCGCGAGCGCAGGGTGTTGTAGTCGGGCAGGCCGTTCTCGTCGGCCGGGGCCGGCGCGTCGACGACCTTGAAGACGCCGCTGCGCTCGAGGTCGGCGCGCACGACGGCGGAGATGGACTGGGGCTGGCGGTCCTCGTCGCGGAAACGGCCGAGCGCAATCGGGATCTGGGTGCCGCCGACGCCGCGGATCTCGACGCGGAACTGGGCGAAGGCCGGCGTCAGGGCGGGCAGAGCGAGGGAGGCGCCGAGGGCGCGCAGGGCATGTCTTCTAGGCCACATGAGGATTCAGGTGAGTCCTGTTCTAGCGGAAAGTTCCGGGGAAACCAGCATGCTGTTCAGCAGGCGCATTGTAGGCAGCAAGAACGAGGCCCGCTTGTAGGCGGAGAGCGCGTCCCCGCCGCGGCCGGATAATGCGGGCTCCATGCCATTCCCGGGGACGGCGGCCGCGGCCGCCCGCCCCGCTGTCCATGACCTCATTGAAGCAGCGCCTGGCGCGCGTGATCCCCTACTTCCGCGACAACAGCCGCGCCGCCCTCGGGCTGGCGGCGGTCGCGATGGTGGTGGCCGCCGCCACGGAGCCGATGATCCCGTACATCCTCAAGCACCTGTTGAACAGCGGCTTCAAGGACACCTCCGGCCTGCCGATCTGGGCCATCCCGCTGGCGATCGTCCTGCTCTTCGTCGTCCGCGGCATCTCCTGGTGGGTGTCCGCGTACGGGCTGACCAAGGCGTCCCAGAACGCCGTGCTCGCGGTGCGCGAGCACATGTTCTCGCACATGCTGCGGGCGGCGCCGGCGCTGTTCACGCGCAACACGGCCAGCAGCATCACCAACAACATCGTCTACGAGATCCAGCAGGGCGCGAACCTGCTGATGGGCTCGGTGCAGATCCTGGTGCGCGACTCGCTGACCGCCCTGTTCTTCATCGGCTACCTGGTCGTGCTGAACTGGCGCCTGACGCTGTTCGTGGTGGTGCTGTTCCCGGTCGTGGGCTACCTGGTGCGCGTGGTCAGCAAGCGCCTGCACAAGCTCAACGTGGCCGGCCAGGACGCGACCGACGAGCTCGCCTACGTCGTCGAGGAGAACGTGCTGGCCTGGCGCATCGTGCGCCTGCATGGTGCGGCCAGGCAGGAACAGCGCCGCTTCGACGCCAGCTCGCAGCTGATGCGCAGCCTCAACATCAAGCAGCAGGCCTCCGGCTCGCTGATGACGCCGGTGACACAGGTGCTGGCCTCGTTCGCGCTGGCCGCGGTGCTGTGGATGGCGCTGGCCGAGAGCAGCAAGACGCACGGCACCCCGGGCGACTTCGTGGCCTTCATCACCTGCATGCTGCTGCTGATCCAGCCGGCCAAGCACCTGTCGGACGTCATGTCCCCGCTGACGCGCGGCACGGCCGCGATGGAGCGCGGGCTGGACCTGATGGAGGCCGTGCCGCTCGAAGGCGGCGGCACGTACACGCCGGGCCGCGTCAAGGGCGACATCGAGTTCCGCGACGTCGCTCTGCACTACGACGCGCGCGAGTCGGCCGAATCCGCGGAATCCGCCGCGGTGCCCGCGGGCACGCCGGTGGCCGCGCTGTCCGACATCTCGCTGGCCATCCGCGCCGGCGAGACGGTGGCCTTCGTCGGCCCCTCGGGCGCGGGCAAGACCTCGCTGGTCAACCTGCTGCCGCGCTTCGTCGAGCCGAGCGCCGGCCGCGTGCTGATCGACGGCGTGTCGATCGCCGACTACGACATCGCCGCGCTGCGCAGCCAGTTCGCGCTGGTGAGCCAGGACGTGGTGCTGTTCAACGACAGCGTCGCGGCCAACGTGGCGCTCGGCGACACGATCGACCCCGCGCGCGTGCGCGACGCGCTCGCGGGCGCGAACCTGCTGGAGTTCGTGCATGCCATGCCCGGCGGGCTGGACGCGCAGATCGGCCACAACGGCAACCAGCTGTCGGGCGGCCAGCGCCAGCGGCTGGCGATCGCGCGGGCGATCTACAAGGACGCGCCGATCCTGATCCTGGACGAGGCGACGTCGGCGCTGGATTCGGAGTCGGAGCGCGCGGTGCAGGCGGCGCTCGAGGTCCTGATGAAAGGGCGCACGACGCTGGTCATCGCGCACCGGCTGTCGACCATCGAGCACGCCGACCGCGTCGTCGCGATGGAGCACGGCCGCATCGTGGAACAGGGGCCGCACGCGCAGCTGCTCGCGGCGGGCGGGCTGTACGCACGCCTGCACGCGATGCAGTTCAGGAATTCCTGAGGCGGCAGGCCGCCCCTGAACGGCCGCTTCAGGCCCGCGAGTGGGCGGCCGCGTGCGAATGCGCGGCCGGCGCGATGGCGTCGAGGTCGTTCGGATGCACGCAGCCGGCCAGCAAGGCAAGCCCCGCCAGGAAAAGCGCGATCAGGGTGGACTTCTTCATGAACTGCTCCAACGAGTTCGAAGCACTTCGGCCTCGTGATCCGCTGGCGCCGACCAGACGACACCCCTTCCCACGCGTGGCACGACTTCAACGTCGCACCCGCCAGCGGTCCATCCATTCTCGGTGAAAGTGTGTGATTTTGATGGGCAGGGCGGGAAGTCCCTGCCCCCGAGGTCACCCTTTCAGGGAAATACCTGACCAGGTTCCTGCGCGCGCAAGGTGGGAAACACCAATAGGACCTCCGTGGCGCCCGGCCGGGAGCTGATCCGCAGCGTGCCGCCCAGCGCGCCGGCCCGGCGCCGCATGTTCTCCAGTCCCCGCCCGACGCGCGTGCCGTCGATGCCGCGCCCGTTGTCGACGATGGCGATCTGCGCCTTCTCGTCGTTTCCGGGCTCGCCGACGAGCCCGGTCGTCACCGTGATGCGCGTGGCGCCCGAATGCTTCAGGCAATTGGCGAACGCCTCCTGGACGATGCGCAGGATGGACAGCACGCTGTGCGGCGTCAGGATCGGCAGCGGCGGCAGGTCCACCACGTTCCATTGCAGGTCGATGCCGCTCTTGCCCAGGCGGTCCTGCAGGCGATAGCGCAGGGTGCCCAGCACGGTGAGCAGGTCGTTCTCGACCGGCTCCAGCGAGTCGATGATGAGCTGCAGGTCCTCGATGCTCTCGCGCAGCACGGTGGCGACCTGCCCGTCCTCGCCGCTGCCGTGCGGGTCGGCCTCGCGATCCATGCGCCGCACCAGCGACAGCGCGAGCGTGAGCTGCGAGCCGATGCCGTCGTGCATCTCGCTCATGATGCGGCCGCGCTCGATCGCCAGCGCCTGGTTGCGGCGCGCCTCGATCAGCTGCTCGTAGTTGCGCTCCAGCTCGGCGGCCTTCTCGCCGACGCGCTGCTCGAGCACGGCGGCCAGGCGCTCGTAGGCGTTGAGCGACTCGACGAAGCGCTGGATGAGGATGGTCGCGACCACGCCGACGAACAGCGGCGCGCTGAAGTGCACCAGGTAGACGCGGTCGGTCCAGGTCTTGGACGAGAACAGCCACAGGTCGTAGGCGCTGAGCGCGATCTGGGTGCCGCCGGCGACGGCCAGCATCGTCCCTTCCAGCAGGCTGACGCGCAGCCCCTGGCGCACCAGCATGACGCAGTAGACGATGGCCGCGACGAGCGTGCCCAGGTACCACAGGTCGATGGCGTAGCTGGGCAGGACGTCGCTGAACATCGCCGCCGCGCCGAGCACGAGGTAGGCCCAGGCGCCGGCCTCCACGAGCGGCCAGCGCTTGCCGCAGTAGCGCAGCGTGAACATGAACATGAGCACGCCGCGCAGCACCTGCGCCGCCTCCATGCAGCGCTCCCACAGGTGCGCCGGCAGCGGCGGCGACACCGCGAAATAGTCCAGGCTGATCAGCGTCCACAGCAGGGACACGCAGCCGAACCAGAAGTACATCGCCTGCGAGCGCCGCCCCAGCCACACGGCCAGCAGGAACAGGCCGATGGTGGCGGTGCTGACGCCCAGGATGCGCACCAGCTCGTTCTGCCAGAACACGCGCAGCCGCCACATCGCCAGCATCCGGCCCTCGGGCCCCAGCTGCACCGGCGCCAGCCAGGCCTGCTCCCAGCCATAGGCGCGCTGCTGGATCTCGATCTCGTTGTCGCCCGCGCGCAGCAGGCCCGCCGGCAGGAACGCGTACTGGGATCGGTTCCAGTTCAGCGGCAGCGGCTCGGTCATGGCCCCGAACTGGCGCACGTACTGGCCGTTGACGAACAGCCGCCCGGTCCGGTTGAAGGCCACCACGTACATGGCCACGCCCTGGGCGGGCACGGCGTCCAGCCGGAAGTGCAGCCGGTACCAGGCCTCGTACTGCGGCTTGTCGCCCAGCCCGGACCACATCTTGGCCAGCGGCACCGTCTCCCAGGCGCATTCGGCGCCGGGCATCCGGTCGCCCGGCTCGGGCACGCGGCAGAAGTCCGCCTCGCGGATGGTCAGCGACGGGACGCCGGCGTCGGCGGCCGCGTCGCCGGGACTCGCCGCCGCGGCCGCCGGCCAGGCCGCGACGCCCGCCGCCACGAGCAGGCTCGCCGCCGCGCGGCGCAGGCGCGCGAGGACGCCCCACCCCTGCGCCAGGCTCATAGCCCGGTCTTCCCGCTGCGGGCAGGCGCCGCGCGCCGCGACCTCACAGCAGGCCCATGCGGCCGGCCTCGAACACGGCCTCGGTGCGCGAATGCACCGCCAGCTTGCGGTAGATGTGCTTGACGTGCGTGGCCACCGTGTGCGCCGACAGGTGCAGCATGTTGGCGATCTCGCCCACCGTGAAGCCCTTGGCGATGAACAGCAGCACCTCGCGCTCGCGCTCCGACAGCCCGCCGTGGTCGACCACCGCCGCCGCGGCCGGCGCCGTCTCCGAGCTGTCGCGCTTGAAGCGGTGCAGCAGCTGGCGCGCGATGACCGGGCTGATCGGCGAGCCGCCGGCGCGCAGCTCGCGCACCGTCTCGCCCAGCGTGTCGTTCAGGCTGCGCTTGAGCAGGTAGCCGGTGGCGCCGGCCTCGATCGAGGCCAGCACGTGGGCCTCGTCGCCGAAGACGGTGACGACCATGACGTCGGCGTCGGGCCGAGTGCGGGCGATCTCGCGGATGATGTCGATGCCGTTGCCGTCGGGCAGGCCGAGGTCGATCAGGGCGACGTCGAAGTCGCCGCGCGCGACCGCCTCGCGCGCGGTGGCCGCCGAGCTGACCTGGCCCGCCAGCACCAGGTCGTCGTCGCGCGCGATCGCGGCGCAGACGGATTCGCGAAAGGCGTCGTCGTCGTCGACGACCAGGATCCGGGTCGGAGCCGCCTGGGTGGCTTCAAGGGTTTCGGGCATGAGTCATTGGATCAAGGCGCGGCGCGTCTGTAAACGCCTGCTTTCATCCCTGGATCGGGGTATTCCATGACCGTCGCGGGCGTGCGCGGGGCCGGTGTCGAGCAGGGTCTGCCGCACAATCCCGGAACGAAAGGTGACGCGACGATGCACGAGTGGCTGCAGGATCTGGCGAGCGCGCTGGGCGACCCCGTGTCGTGGCAGGCGTACCGCCGCGTCCTGGCCCGGTTCGCGCTGGCCGAGGGCCTGCAGTACGCGGCCATCGCGCTCGCGTTCTGGGGCACGCTGCACGTGCTGCTGCGCAGGCGGCTCGCGCATCGCCTCATCTCGGGCTGG